>JBEPWP010000024.1:0-14711 GCA_041642355.1 Fodinibius sp.
TGGAAAAATCAATGTTGGATATAATGTATACTCTGCCCTCGATGGATAATATTGAACGGTGTGTAGTAACGCGAGAAACAATACTTGATGAAGCGCCGCCTGTTTATGAAAAGCGGAAAGCTTCTGCCTAGCAAACAGATTGGAAACGTAATTTTAAAGGCATCATCGATTCGGTGATGCCTTTTTTATTTTGTAAAATATATCAGCAAATATTTTAGGAGCTATATCTTGGATCTATTACTGGTATGAGAATTCAACTTACATCTAACAGAATAAATATTGTTTTAGTAGGACTGCTTATTCTGCTAGGGATCGGTTCATTTGCCTATAACCAGTATTTGGTGAATCGAATTCTTATTCAGGAGCGGTCGGGCATAGAGTTGTGGGCAAAAGCTATTGAATATACCGGGAACCCGACTCAGGAAGAGATTAGTCAAAACTTATTGGCTGCATCAAATTATTTAAGAACGAATGCCAATGCCGCAGTCCCAGACAGTATAATAACAATGATTGAAGAGGCTGAAGCAGATCGCACCTCTCAAACATTTGTAACCCAGGAAATTGTGCTAAGTGAGGCCAGGTTCCAAGTGCCCCGGGTTATTGTTGATGAAAGGGGAGAAATAATTTTTTCCAATCATGTCGATCAGCCTTTGAATCAAGATCTTATTGACGAGTTTGCTGCAATTAATGAACCCATCGAAATTAAGTTAGGAAATCAAGATTATTCGCAGACGCAGTATGTGTATTATGGGGAAAGTCCGACGGTACGATATCTTCGGTATTTTCCATATATCCAACTAAGTTTGCTGGCAGTATTACTGGGAATTGGATACATCAGCTATCGAACTATTACTAAATCCGAGCAGTCAAATTTGTGGGTTGGTATGACCAAGGAGGCGGCCCATCAGCTGGGTACGCCCCTGTCAAGTTTATATGGATGGGTGGAGTTGCTCCGAGAGGAGAAGGAGGATGATTTTACGCAACGAATATGCAATGAACTTGAAAATGATATCAGCCGATTGCGGGGGGTGGCCGAACGGTTCAACAAAATTGGTTCGGAACCGGAATTAAAAGCGCAAAAGCTGAAGCCCATTTTGGAAGATGTTATGGACTATATGGAGCAGCGCCTTCCCCAGCTGGGTAAAAATGTAGACGTATTGCGTCATATTGATTCCAACGTTCGTGCTAAGGTAAATCCCGATCTATTTCAGTGGGCGTTGGAAAATCTCATCAAAAATGCCATGGATGCTATAAAGTCTAGCACCACCCAATCATACGTTTCGGTTAAATTGGAACGTGTTGAGAATGAAGTTTTTATAGATATTACCGATTCGGGAGTAGGAATCGAGAAAAAATATCACACTGAGGTCTTTAAGCCTGGCTTCAGTACTAAAAAGCGGGGTTGGGGGTTGGGTTTAAGTCTGACGAAGCGAATTATTGAGGAATATCACAAGGGAAAGTTGGTAGTTCATAAATCGGAACTGGGGGAAGGTACTACCATGCGGGTAATCCTAAAGGTAGACGAAAAGCCAGAAATAGCTGACGATAATACAACGATGGCTAAAGCATAGTGGTAATTACCGACTAATCTTCTTTATAACCCCGTTTTTCAGCATATTCTTTAAGTTGTGCTTTTAGAAGATTTCGGCCACGGTGCAATCGTGATCGAATGGTGCCGATGGGTACATCCAGCATATTGGCGATTTCTTCGTACGTAAAACCTTCTACATCACAAAGCAATACCACTGTACGGAAATCTTCCGGGAGTTCATCCAATGCCTGGGAGATATCATCATCAACAAGCTCACGGAACATTTTATCCTCAAGATCAGACGTATCCGTTCGGTCGGCTCTAATTGTTTCATAAAATTCCGAAACCTCATCATAATCAACCTGGTTGGGTTGTTTAGATTGTTTCCGGTAATTGTTGATGTAAGAGTTTTTGAGGATACGGAATAGCCATGCCTTGGCATTGGTGCCCTTTTCGTAGCTACTAAAAAAGCGAAATGCTTTGACAATAGTGTCTTGCACAAGATCTTCGGCATCACTTGGGTCAGAAGTAAGGCGAAGTGCAAAGTTATACATAGCATCCAAGTGAGGAACAATTTCTTCCTCGAAATCTTCCTGCTTCTGGATCTCTTCTTTTGTTAGTTCGGCCATCCCGATAGCTTAACTGTTGATTGTTAAGTCAATAATTTTAAATTATTTCTCAAGTTACATCACCTAAGAGTATCACACTCAAATCGATAGCACTTTTCCCTTAGATTGAAATATAACAAATCTTATAATATCAATTATGGTTTTAAAACGTTAATTGTTTTAACTGATATACCTCATAGTTAGTACAAATGTTCTGATGAATAATCAGCTGTAAATAGTGATGCGATAGCCCTAACTATCCTTACTAAATTATATTTAGTATACGATAACCATGAGATCGTAAATAGCGTGTGTCCACGCTGCCATTCCAAACCCACGCCACAAGTAGATGGCGTTGAGTGCCAGTCCAAATAAGAAACGAAATAAAAATGAACCTAATGTAAAGGAATCCCCCAAAGTACCTACATAGTGAACCATACTAAAAATGAGAGCGGCTAAAAGGATTGCACTTGCAAATGCTAGCGATTGTTTAGCAAAAACTTTTTTTAAGATAAACAGCAATGCAGATACTAAGATAACCCGAAAGAATAGCTCCTCATATAACCCCGCACCAAGCGAAAGTGCTAACTGTTGCAGGGTTGGTAAGCTTTCTACTGGAGATACCTGGATGATCTGTAAGAGTCCACTGACAGTAGTATTTATTAGAAGTGCCAGAAAAAAGGCGTAGAATGAAGCCTCGATGAGCATAGTAAAAAAGTAGCTCATCTTAAGGGAAGATAACTTCTTTCGTTCGCGATACAGGACAAACATTCCAAGGAGCGCTACTAAAATAAGGGTAATCGAAAGCACGTCCTTACCGATATATGAAAACAGCGTTTTAATCCATACATCAACAGAGATACGGACTACTTGTTCGGAATCAGGTTGAGCTAAAAAAATAAGTACTTCATACAGCAGTAACAGTGGAAGACTTATTAGATAGCTGTAAAGAAGGGTATTTGTGGCCGAAAAATAATGTTTAATTGAATATCTCAGCTTACTCATTGATTTTGATAAATAGAAACGGTGGGGAGATTGCTGGTAAAGTTAAGCGTTTGCCAGGCCGCTGATGAAAGTTTGAGGCCATTGCCAGAATGACGATCATTAATGCGTACATATACCCCTCGATCGTTGTCATTGTTTCTTATAAAAATAATCGATCCGAGCGAAATATTGGAGTGTGCTGCAGTTAAATCTTCCGGATTATACAGTTCTCCATTAGTGGTGGGATTTCCACGCTCACTTTTACTGTATTGGGAAACCGCGGTTGAACCCAAATCCTGCAGACTAGAGCTCATTAAATAAGGATTTTTATAGGTTCTAGATGGTGGAGCTAATACTGTAATTTTATTCCCGCTTTCAATTCTGTTTCCATCAATGGAAGGATTTAATGCTCTAAATTCCTGCTCGTCCATGCGAAATTTATTGAGTAGCTCTTGCAACGTTTTTGTGCCTCCAGATACTGTGTGGGTCATATATTTACCTTGAGGTGAAGATTCAATGTCTTCATCGGCAACAGATGGCGGTGGAGTAGATTTACTACGCACGGTAAGCTGCTGTCCCACTCCGATGGTATTCGAGGTGAGATCGTTAAGTGATTTTAGCTCCTCAACCGTCATATCATGCTCTTGTGCGATTTTGTAGAGTGAGTCACCACTTTTTACGGTGTAGTAGCTATTTCGCTGTGTCTCTTTTTCAACCACAAGCGATTTTTGTTCTTGGTTGCTTCCCTCAGATGGATAGATTGTTAAATCCTGTCCAACTTGGAGGTTATTACCAGATAAATTATTCCAGCTTTTAATTTCAGCAATGCTCACATTGTATTGCTTAGATATCGAAAAAAGAGTCTCCTGTCGTTGTACGGTATGTGAGATTGCTGAATCTGGAGAAGGTTGACTCACGAGCAATGTTTGTCCAACGGAAAGTTCATTTCCGCGCAGATTATTCCATTGTTGAATTTGACTCACGTCAATATCATACTGCTGAGCTATACTAAATAGCGTTTGGCCCTGCCGCACCGTGTGTGTTTGACTCTGCGCCAGTGTGAGTGTCGTAATTCCAAATAATAGAATGCAAAGAAGCAGTACCGATTTATATAGTTTTATCATCCTCATCAGCTCGATCGTTCTTCCATTTCAATTTCAAGTTGTTCAAGCGCTTCATTTAATTCCTTCTCAGTGCGTTGCTTATCCTGCTTATTGGCTATGGTTATACCTTTTTGATATAAATTTTGGGCATCATTCAGCCGATCTAGGACTTCATATAATTTTCCCAAGTGATAATAAACTCCAACGTAGTTGGGATCGCTCGACAGAATATCTTCAAACAAAATGCGCGCCTTCTTTAATTCTCCTTCCTTACGGAATTCCAGCGCCAGCGCAAATTTGGAAAATGAGTCGCCGGGGTTGTTTTTAATCTGCCTAGCTAGCTGTTTGATTTTCGACTGTTGATCTGAACTCATAACCTGTTACGATAACGTTAAAGTTCTACGAGGTATTTTATGTTCCAGTAATAAGATACAGAATTTGTTTTATGGATCAGTCTGGATTTTATACTATGATTCATTTGGATAACGCTCTTCAATCTCTTCGATGGAATCGCCACCAAATTTTTCCAGAAAGGCATTAGCGAGAACAGGGGCAATTACGCTTTCCATGACAACAATGGCTCGTGGCAGTGCGCAAACGTCTGACCGCTCGTACCGTGTATCTTTCTTTTCTTTTGTCTTAATATCTACGGTGTCGATAGGTGTAAGCATGGTAGGAATGGGCTTCATTACGCCACGAATAATTAGAGGCATGCCCGTAGTTACACCACCTTCGAGTCCACCCATGCGATTAGTTTTTCGCTTATAGGTATCATCTTCATAGATGATTTCATCGTGTACAACTTGACCGTGACGGTGGCCGGACTCAAATCCTTGTCCAATTTCTACCCCCTTCATTGCCTGAGTACCAATAACGGCTTGAGCTATTTGGCCTTCTAGCTTGCGATCCCAGTGGACAAAACTGCCAAGACCTTCCGGCAAACCGGTTACGACTACTTCCCAGTGTCCACCGAGTGAGCTACCCTCTTTTCGTCGCTTAATAATAAGCTCTCGCATTTCTTGCGTTAGTTCTTCGTCGAGGCAACGAACTGGGGATTCGTCAGATTGTTTGAAAATAGTTTCTGCACCTTGTTGGGCCAGTGGATCTGCAATTTTACGCACATCTTCCCAAGAGTTTTCATAGCCTACGCTGCCAATGCGGGTTACATGTCCGCCTATTTCGACACCAAAATGCTTTAAAAATTTTCGGGAAATAGAACTACAGGCCACTCGCATGGCTGTTTCGCGGGCGCTGGAACGTTCTATAGCTGGACGAATATCATCATAACGATACTTTTGTACGCCGGTTAAGTCGGCATGACCAGGACGCGGCACAGTAATCTTTTCTATATCGTTGCCATCACCGTCCTTGGATAACACTTTGGGCCAGTTAGAGTCGTCTTTTTCATGTGCCCGGTTAGGCATTTGCAGAGCAATAGGGGCACCAGTTGTTTTGCCGAATCGTACACCCGATGAAATCTCGGCGCGATCTTTCTCAAATGCCATACGTCCACCGCGACCATACCCTTTTTGGCGACGTGCTAAATGTAAAGCAATTTCATCTTCAGTAATCGGCAATCCGGCCGGAATACCTTCAACGATGCCTGTAAGCTGTGGTCCATGTGATTCGCCGGCCGTTAAATATCGTATCATGTAGATTAAATATTTTCTTTAGATGGATGTATTTCGTGTATGAAATCGTAATTGGAGACCCGTTCTTCAAGAGTGCGAAAATCTTCACATCCCTTTTCTCGCAGGTATTTAATGCGCTCAATATCTCCCAAGACAATAAGTGAATCTCCGACAGAAATCTTGTCGTCGCTACCGGGATTAAATTGAATATTATTTTTGTCTTCAGGGATAATAGCAATGATTACGACAAAATATTTTTGCCTAATCTGGGCTTCTGCAAGTGTTTTATCAGCGAGTTCGGAGCCTTCAAAGATCTTGACCTCATCAAAAACATGGTCCTGTGTGGTACCACCCAGTATTTGATCCATAAATTGATCAACATTTGGCCGGAGAATAACATTCGCCATGCGGTCGGCCCCAATTTCGTAGGGAGAAATAACTTTATCGGCGCCGGCACGTTTAATTTTTTTGGTATTGTGATGATGATTTGTTCGCACAAGAATAAAGAGTTCAGGATTCAACTCTCGTGCTATAAGCGTTACAAATACATTGTCCTGATCCCGTGAGAGCGTGCAAATTAATCCCTTGGCTTTTTCAATACCGGCCTCTTTAAGAACATCTTCATCCTGGGCATCGCCATCAACATATAAAAGTTTATCATCTTTAATACGTTCAATGCTGCTTTCTCTGTTATCAATTACAACAATGGGAATATTTGCATCCCGAAGGACTTCAGCAATGCGATTTCCTATCCGGCCATAGCCGGCCACAATATAATGCTGTTCCATTTTTTCCAGTTGCTTTTTCATAGCACGTAATCTAAAAATTTCACTTTCAAATATAAGCTGTGTTGTTTGAGAAGCGATATACGAGATAACGCCAATACCCATAACAAAAATAACCATCGTTAAAATACGGCCGGCTTGGGAGAGATTCGTCAACTCTGCAAAACCAATGGTAGTTATGGTGATGAAGGTCATATAAAAGCCATCGAAAAATTGCATACCTTCAATAAAGTGGTAGCCAAGAGAACCAACTACAAATACAACAACCAAAATGGAAAGTGCTATAGCAATTCTGAATGCTATAATATTATCAATAATATCGTTGTAAAAACGGGCCATCTAATGGTTATTGTTGTAATTTGTTACGAGAGGTTAATATAGTCGAAAATTTAAAGCGTATGAAATGACAACGACGTAGAAATTTAATAGTTTCCACCGTTCTTTTAGCACAACTTGATTTATGGAAGCATTAGAAAAATTAGGAAAATATAGTCTGCTCTTATACAAATCGCTGCGCTCGTTATACGAGGTAGATACCTACAAGAAAAACCTTGTGCACGAGTTGCTTAAAATTGGCTACGAGTCCATTCCGATTGTTTTATTAACCGGTGTTTTTACCGGGGCAGTAATGACAATTCAAACAGCATATCAGCTTGAAATAGCATTTATTCCCATATCGGTTATTGGGGCAATAACTTCCGAATCCCTGCTTATTGAGCTTGCAGCGGTAATTACGAGTTTGGTTTTGGCTGGAAAGGTGGGGGCCCGTATTGCTACAGAGCTGGGAACAATGCGCGTAAGTGAACAGATTGATGCTCTGGAATCGATGGGCTTTAATTCTGTTTCCTTTTTGGTTTTACCTCGTGTTCTCGCTGGATTAATTATGTTTCCCATGCTGTATATTTTTGCCAGTATAGCGGGGATTGTAGGTGGTGTGGTAGCGGGGGCACTTTCGGGTGCTATTCCCCCGGCAGAATTTATGCAGGGCGCACGAGAATTCTTTTATCCCTGGGATGTAACCTTTGGAATTCTAAAAGCTTTTGTGTTTGGTTACGTAATCACCTCGGTCTCATGTTTTAAAGGGTATTATGCTACAGGGGGGGCCGAAGGAGTGGGAAATAGTACCACGCAGGCTACGGTTTTAAGCTGTATTTACGTATTATTAGCCGACTTCGTATTGGCCGCAGTATTTTTATAAGATTTGAAGTAGAAAGATGATAGAGATACGCAATCTCAAAAAAAGTTTTGGTTCCAACCTTGTCTGGGAGGATGTTTCGTTCGATATCGAGGATGGAGAAACGGTAGCCATTATTGGGCGTTCTGGATGCGGAAAATCAGTATTGGTCAAACATTTAAACGCATTGATGTATCCCGATAGTGGAGAGGTAATCATCGATGGCAAAAATGTTTTCGATCTTGAGTATATGTCCCTGCGAAAAATGCGCCAGCGATTTGGGGTGTTGTTCCAAGGTTCGGCGCTCTTTGATTCTCTTAATACCTTTGAAAATGTTGCATTTCCACTGCGCTATTTTACCGATTATGCTGAACAGCAGATTATAGATAAAGTTGAACACGCCCTTGACATTGTAAATCTTGAGGGTACTGAAGAGAAATCACCGGCAGAGTTATCGGGAGGTATGCGGCGGCGGGTGGCATTGGCCAGGGCTACTATTTTAGAACCCGACTTTTTAATATATGATGAACCAACATCCGGGCTTGACCCGCAAACATCGTCGGAGATTAATAAACTTATAATCTCCATGGCGCAAAACTTAAATATTACATCCATTGTTGTTACTCACGATATTCACAGCGTACTCGAGATTGCTGAAAAAGTCGTCTTCCTTGAAAATCAGGGATTGTGCTGGTATGGCACCGTTGAGGAGATGAAAAAAAGTGATAACAAACAACTCATGGATTTTATTACTGCAAGTGAGTATCAAATAAGAAATTAACAGGAGTTATTTTGAAAATTAGTAACGAATTAAAAGTAGCATTAACAATTTTAGCGGCCATTGTATTGGGCTTTATCGGATACCGAGTAATGAGTGACCTGCCTCTGTTCCGGCAGTCCCAGATTATCCACTCTACTTTTGACCGCACCGATGGGTTATCACCCGGAAATTATATTTATATCAACGGCGTTCGAGTAGGGTCGGTAAAAAAGATGGAGTTGACCGAAGATGATAGCGTGGCCGTAACCTTTAGTTTTGAGTTGGGACTGGATATCCCAGAAAATTCAGTAGCCTACCTACAATCATCTGGTTTGTTAGATGAGAAAGCTATTGTTGTAAAGCGGGGCGATTCACCAGAAATGCTAGAATACGGTGATACCATGAGGGGAGAATATCGGGCTGGCATGATGGAAAGTTTGAAAGATGAAGGGCAGGAGTTGAGCGATGATGTTTCGGAGTCGTTTGAAAAGTTAAACAGTTTTCTTGCTCAGCTTAATAGTGTTCTCGACGATGATGCCAAAGGAAAGATTGATAGTGTTGTTTACAACTTGAATAGCACTTCTGAAAATATAGCCACTATTTTTGATAACAAGCGTACAGATATAGAGTCAAGTATCCGACATGCCGAGCGTTTTTTGGCTAATGTGGATACAATGAGCACCGATAATAAAGCAAAAGTTGACTCTGTGCTTATCGGTTTGGATAAATCGCTAAAAGAGCTTGAAATACTTAGCAAAGATTTAAATAAAACAAATGATGAGCTGCATGATATTCTGACTAAGATCAATGCCGGTGAAGGAAGTCTCGGAAAGATGGTTAATGATCCCGCCCTCTACAATAATTTAGAGAGTATGACCAAAGAGATGGATTCATTGATTAAAAATATCAACGAGAATCCCCGGAAATACCTTAAGCACATGCGGCTTATTGAAGTATTTTAAAGTTTCTTCATTGGCTAGGAGGAATAATCTGTCGGCGCTGTAGGCGTTAATAATTTCTGTGGTAGTCAGATTGCTCTTAGCATTGCCTTCTTGTATATTTGGAAGCTTGTAAACAGCATAAGAATGTCATTTTTGAACCAACTAAGTTGTAGATAAGAGGATTTTATGGGTGTAATGGATAAAATGAGAAAAAGTACCGGAGCTATTCTCTGGATACTTATTTTCTCATTCGGAGTGTTATGGATGCTCGCTGATACAAATATGTTTGATGTTATTCAGCAGGGACCCCGAACACTTGGATCGGTAAATGGGGAATCGATTTCACTGGAAGAATATAATAACCGACTGCAGTATTATACGCAGCAGTACTCTCAGGAAACGGGCAATTCGATGACGCCTGAAGTGCGTGCACAGTACGAAGATCAGGCATGGAATGACTTGGTAAATAGTCGATTATTGCAAGATAAAATGGAGGACTTGGGTATCCATGTGACCGACCAGGAAGTGGTGGATATGATTACTGGCCCGAATCCCGACCCGCTCATTAGGCAGAATTTTTCTAATGAGGATGGTACTATAGACCGTGTTGCGCTGCAATCTTGGGCAGAAGCCCCGGAAAACAAGCAGTTGCTTATCTCTATTGAACAGCAGATGCGTCAGAAGCGGCAGCAACAAAAAATGAATAACTACCTGCAGTCGTCAATGGATGTAAGTGATTATGAGGTTGAGCAATATTATATCCGCAACAATACAAATGCAGATATTTCTTTTGTACGCTTTCCGTATGCTGAGGTGGCTGATAGTGAGATTTCGGTATCAGAGGATGAATTACGTGAGTACTACAATAACAATGAGGATGAGTATGAACGTAAAGAATCATATCGCATCTCGTACGTAAGTTTTGATAAAACACCCACCACGGAGGATACGACCCGGACGTTTGAGGAGATGAATGGGTTACAGTCTGATTTTGAGACAGCAGAAAATGATTCTCTCTTTTTTAATCGATATCAGTCTTCAACAGAGTATAGTGTTGAGACGGTAGCTAAAGATGAAATTCGTGATTTGTATCAGCCGGTGTTAGATGTAGAAGAAGGTGAGGTTACGGATGTAATTCAGGATGATGGACGGTTGTTTTTACTTAAAAAGTTGGGTGAAACTGCTAATGAAATTACATTTACGGTCTTTAGCCGTGATATTACAGCAGATCCCATTGCTACGATTGATGCCCGAGCCGAGACGGCTGATGATTTTAGTTTTTATGCGCAGGAAGATGGTTTTGAATCAGAGGCTGAGCGTCGTAACCTCGAAATTAGTGAAGGCTTTGCGACCAAGGGAAACAACTTTGTGTCAGGAATTGGGCAAAGTCAGCAGATTATGCGATTCCTTGAAACAGCTTCTGAAGGACAAATATCTGATCCGCTTGAGCTCAATGAGCAGTTTGTTGTTATCAAGGTGGATGAAATTACAGAAGCAGGTACTGAGCCTTTTGAGGAAGTTGAGGAACAGATACGAACGGTTGTCACCAATAACAAGCGCAAGCAACAAGTTGTTACAAATGTTGAAGACCTTACTGGTCAACACAGCGATCTGCAGAGTTTAGCAGAGGCTGCCGGAAAGGAAGTTATGACTGTTGAATCACTTGCTAAAAGTGCAACTACAATTGAAGGGGCCGGACGAGAGCCCAAAGTTGTAGGAGCTATTTTTGGACTTGATGAAGGAGAGCAATCATCTGCAATCGAAGGAACTTCGGCTGCGTTTGTTATTCGATTGGATCAGCTTTTTGAAGCTGATTTGGATAATCTTACTTCGGATGTGAGACAACGTATTCGTCAACAGTTGCGCCAGCAGAAAAATCAGGCTTTTATGAACACCTGGCTTGAGCAGCTTAAAGAAGAAGCGGATATAGAAGATAACCGGGCCCAGTTATTACGCGGCTAGGCGTTTAATACATATTATACATTTTCAGGGCAAGGAGGAACGCTTCTTGCCCTTTTTTGTTTAAAGTATTTTAAGATTACCGTCAATAGGTTGGCAGATTAGCTATGAGTAAAACAGATGAAAAATGGATGCAACTGGCCCTTGAACTTGCTGAACGTGGTGCGGGCTATGTTTCTCCTAATCCTATGGTGGGATGTGTAATTGTATCTGCTGATGGAAACAAAATTGGACAAGGTTATCATGAGCGTTATGGCCAGGCTCATGCCGAGAAAAATGCGGTCGATTCTGTTGCTAATCCTGACCTCCTAAAAGACGCCACGGTGTACGTTACATTGGAACCCTGTGTCCATCACGGTAATACGCCTCCCTGCTGTGAGCTGCTTGCCGATTTGCCAATTAGCCGAGTTGTGGTGGCGATGAAGGACCCAACGCCTAAAGTAGCTGGAAAAGGCATTAAATATTTACGGGATCATGATATTACTGTAGATGTTGGGTTAATGGAAGAAGAGGCCAAGCAGTTAAATGAATTCTTTTTGCATTATCAGACGTTTAATCGCCCGTTTGTGACGCTTAAAATTGCACAGACGCTGGATGGATATATTGCCGCGCCCGATGGCGATTCGGAATGGATAAGTGGCCCCGAGTCTCGAGCTTTTGTTCATAAGTGGCGTAGTCAATATGATGCTGTTATGGTGGGTCGTAATACTGCCCTGCTCGATAATCCTCGGCTGACGGTACGCCACGTAGAGGGGCGTCAGCCCAAGCGAATTGTTATTGATGGCCCGTTGGATCTGCCGCGAGATTTGAACTTGTTTACGGATCAGTATGAGGAAAAAACGATTGTGCTGACCCATAACAAGGAGAAGTTTGAAAATGAAGCAGATCCGATGTTGAGTATGCTTCAATCAGATTATTTTAGGGGACAGACATTACTGGTGAACGCAAAAGATGGTCATACTGATTTGGAGGAAGCAATGCGTGAACTGGGACATCTGCCGATTACCTCAATTTTGGTTGAAGCTGGACAGAATTTAGCTTCAGCCTTACTTCGTTACCGATTAGTGGATAAGGTAGAATGTTTTATTGCTCCCAAAATGCTGGGAGGAGGAACTAAATCAGTGATGGGAGTTGGGATTAACAGGATGTCGGAGATTATGGAGTTTCGTGATGTGCAATGGCGTCAGGTGGGCAAGGATTTACTCTTTACAGGATATCTTTAAATAAAAAATGTAGCCCTGACAGGGTTTACAAACAACAAAAAATAGAAAAGTGTGTTTACAGGAATAATAAAATCAGTCGGAACAGTTACTAAAATCACATCGCTTGATGGAGGAAAAGAGATCATTATTGCCAGTGATTTTGCCAATGAGGTAAGCATCGATCAAAGTATAAGTATTAATGGTGTATGCCATACGGCAACAGCTTGTGATGAGAAAACTTTTACAGTGCAAAGTGTGGAAGAGACACTTCGTAAAACAAATATTGGAGATCTGAGTAAGGGTGATCCCGTAAACTTGGAACGTTCACTGCAACCCGATCAATTGCTTGATGGACATATTGTACAGGGACATGTGGATGCTACAGGCACCATCCAAAAGATTGAACAGGAAGGTTCTGATTGGTTGTTTACTGTTGAATACCCGAAGGAGCATAGCAACTTAATTGTGGGTCGTGGCAGTATTGCTATTGATGGTATTAGTCTTACAGTTGCGGATGAGCAGGATACCGTATTTACAGTTGCTATCATCCCTTATACATATGAGCATACTAATCTGCAATCAAAAGAGGTGAGAGATACGGTAAATCTGGAGTTTGATGTGCTGGGGAAATATGTGGTGAAGTATTTGAAGAACCGAGAAAAGTAGAATGTCTATTTTATAGGATAGTTTCCCCCTAAGACGCCGACCTCCATTTCTAACTAAAAATTAATTTCCGGCAAATTATTATTAGTAACTTTAAAATCCACGTGGGCGACGACCGCTGTTGCTGGAGGATCGTTCGAGATTGTTGAGTCCCGGAAGTTTTTGAAAGATGCTTTGAAGTTGTCCTGCATTGACTCGCAGTGAAAAGAAGTAATATTGATTATCTCCAAACGGATTCATTGTAAAGGAAAGATCCCAGCAGTGAAGATTACGATTTAGTGAAAATTGGGAAGGTGTAAGTTCTTTTGCTACAAGATCATATCCGATTTGAGTCCTGAAATCCCATTTGGGAGTAAGTTTAAGGTTAATATTTCGGGCGTTTATTGTAGCTGATTTATTGTTATCGGCGTTGGGTGACGCATTTAAATTCCATCGATAACTAAAATCAATAGAAAAAGAGAGTGGGGAGTTAAAGTTCCGTACAGGTTGCCTGTTAAAGTGTGGATCAACGGGATGAAAAATACTTTGGTTCAGGGGATTATACTGCTGGGGATAGTAGGGTTTGTCGTTGGTTTGTAGACCGCCTTCTCCCCATTTGACCGAGTAGCTGGTACTGGTAGAAAAAGAGGTAAGTTCAAAAGGCTTGTTTTCGGTTTGTATTAAAAAGTCATTAATGCGAGCACCTTGTTCATCGCGGTCATAAAAGTTAAAATTGGCGTTGGCACGGATATTTAATCCCGGTAAGATTTTAGCTCTAAGACTGGTATTTAAGTTGCTGAGCTTAAGACTGTCGGCAGCAAAGTTATAACCTGAGCTGAGACTTAACTGGTCAATAAGGCTAATGATATCCTCTTTTTTTTCACCGGTGGAATCCCGCTCTACTTTTTTTGCTTCAAAGGTGTTATTTAAGCTAAAATTTATTGCCCGTTGTTCTCTTCCAGTAGGTCCCCCAAATACTTCGTTTTCAAAAATAGAGTAGCGCTGTGTAGGAGGTTCCTGTCCAGGTGTTGAAGCGGTATCAGTTTGCACTGTGCGATAATATCCCCATGAATCACTTTGAAAATTAGGACTGTAGTTAAAAGAGACTGATGGGGTAAGGACATGGCGAACACTTTGAAAGTTGCCAATGTTAAGGTTCATCAACCCATAAAGTTTAGTGCTAAAGTTTAGGTTTGTGCTGAATTCCCGGCCTGAGGTAAAACCACGAACCTGCTCTTCTTCTACGCGAAGCGAATCCCGGTTAAATGTTTTTCGTGTCGACGTTGGGTACCAATATTCAGTGTAATCGCCCCCAATACTCACATTTACATATTGACTGGGAATTAGTTGATTCATCCGCATGTCAACCTGTTGCCGAAATCCGTAGCTAT
>JBEPWP010000025.1:0-14596 GCA_041642355.1 Fodinibius sp.
ATCATTGGCCTCATTTTTCTGTTGGTCAAGCAGCGGCACAGCTGTTTCACCGAGTTCAAACAAGCGATTACGAACCTCGGATTTTACAAAGGGATCGGGATCATCCAGTAAATAAACAAGTGATTTTATTTCTGATTTTTTAGCTGACATTATTTTTCCACAAAAATTCTTTTTGCTATCCAATTACTTTTTGAAACAGCTTTAGCCGTCAAATCGTGCGTTAAAATAGATAAAAACTTTTTGATTTATCTAACCAAATCTCAATTTAAATATTGCCCGTTCAAAACGTATATTTGTCCTTAAGTAATATGCATACCGGCCAACTTTTTAACCTTTTTAATTAAAATATTCATGAAGCTATCCGTTACATCCGAAACCAGATTATTACAAAGCGTTATTGTTCATACTCCCGGAAAAGAAGTTTCACTGGTCAATCCAGAGCTGAAAGACGAGCTCCTTTTTGACGATATCATTTTTGAAAGTGATGCCCGTCAAGAACATCTGGATATGCTAAAGATTTTTAAAACAGCCATGCCTGCTGATGGAGAAATACACGAAATTACGGATCTGTTTGGCCAAACTCTTGGCTCTGAAGAGGCTCGATCATATTTCATAGAACACTTAATAGACAGGCTTGCAGAGCAAAACCTGAAAGCTATCGAGCAAGAACTGCAAAAACTTTCGGGAGATGAACTGCTCCGTTTTGTAATTGATGGAGCAACGCCTTCCATTCCCGAGTTTAATATGCATCCTACACCCAACCTCTTGTTTACGCGAGATCTCGCTGCCGTCGTTAACGAAAGTATTTTGCTATCACGTCCGGCCAAAAAAGCACGAGTCCGCGAAGCGATTTTGATGGAAACGCTCATCAAATTCCATCCCCTATTTAAGGATATTAAAGGAAAGACGATTAAAATTTCGGATCAGGAATCCATCGAGGGCGGCGATGTACTTGTTGCATCCGATAAAGTGGTGCTTATTGGCATGAGTGAACGAACCTCATTCAGTGGATTGATGAACGCTACAGAAGGATTACTGGAACAAGGCGTTGAGCATGTACTCGCTGTAGATATCCCCAAGCAACGCTCATCCATGCATCTTGATACCATTTTCACCTTTGCAAGTCCGACCGAATGTGTGGCTTTTCCTCCCGCTATCACCGAACGAAAAAACAATGTGGTAGCCCTCCGGGCTCAAAATGGTTCAATAATTTCTGAATCAAAGCCTTCATTAAAAAAAGCCCTTGAGGAACTGCTAGATCGTGAATTAACGTTCATTAATTGTGGGGGAAGTGAGCGCACCAATCAATTTCGTGAACAATGGACCGACGGCGCTAACGTTTTTGCGATGGCACCCGGCATTATTGTGGGGTACGAACGAAACACAAACACCTTTAATGAGTTGAAAGAACACGGTTATCAACTCATGAATCAGTACGAGTTTATTGAAGAATACAGCGACACTCCATTTGATCCCACAGATAAAAAAATTGCCATCAGCTTTTTAGGTCACGAATTATGTCGCGGACGTGGTGGCGCACGTTGCATGACCATGCCTATAGCAAGAGAATCTTAAAATACTGTAGCACCTTTGGATAACAGACCTACCACAGAACGAACCGGATTTACAATCGCCGAAATTTCTTCTGAACCTACCATTTGGGAAACAATGCAACGTACCCTTGATCCCAAAACGGTAGCTAAGCACCTCGGATTATTTTTAATCACCGTATTAACAGTTTCGATGGTAGGTGCCAGCTTTGTGGGTTTTGAACCTTCTGTATTTCCATTGGGGCTCCCATCTTTGCCCGATTTCTATCGCGGGCTCCTTTTTGCCACTCTTCTTTTGGGATTTCTGGGCATCCATGAATTTGGTCATTACTTTGCAGCGCTCTACCATCATATCAAAGTAACCTTGCCCTACTTCATTCCTATTCCTCTGGGCATTGGAACCTTGGGGGCGGTTATCCGCATTAAGCAAAAAATTAATGATACCTATAAAATGTTTGATGTAGGTGCTGCAGGACCGTTAGCTGGATTTGTTGTTTCCCTAGGTGTTTTACTCTATGGATTTTCGACCCTGCCCGACCCTTCATTCATTCAAAATTTCGCGGGACACGAAGCTGTCAAAGAATATGTCGCCCAATATGGCGTATTCCCCGACAGTCCTCCAGCGGAATCCACCGGTAATATTCTCATCGTTGGCGATACGCTCCTTTACAGCTTTCTAGCCTCATTTTTTGAGAACGTTCCCCCCATGTGGGAGATGTATCATTATCCCTTTCTATTTGCTGGGTGGCTTGGCCTCTTCTTTACGGCACTCAACCTAACTCCTATTGGGCAGCTCGACGGGGGACATATTCTTTATTCTCTTATTGGATTTAAAAAGCACAAAACCGTTGCACGCATCTTTTTTGCTGTGCTCATTACGCTGGGAGGAACCGAAGCCGTGCCTTTTATCCATTTATCGCTTGGCGAATTTGCGTACCCATATGGATTGCTAAGCTGGCTCATTTGGGGCGGCTTGTTGATGCTCCTGCTCCGCAAAGCATTCCATAACGATTTCGAATGGATCATCCCCGTCTTTATAGCTTCAATTGGAGTTACGGCTTTATATTTATTCTTCGTTGTTGGAAATCTTACTACCGCAGGTTCGCTGATATGGGTCGTTTGGTCGTTTTTTATCGCCTACTTTGTGGGGGTCGAACATCCTCCAGCACTACGCGAACGAGAACTTGATCCCACTCGTAAATTTTTAGGCTGGCTCAGCATGGCTATCTTTATACTTTGTATTAGTCCCAATCCACTGTATTTAATTTAAAAATCGTTATCTTTATTTCCTTTAACCACAAAACCTAATCTTTTTATCTTAATGCGTTACCTATTTTTCTCTCTCATTGCCCTACTCTTTATTTCATGCTCAAACGAAACGCCTGAAAATGTTACCGACCGTATAAATCAACTCATCGCTGAAGACAATTACACCCAGGCATTGGATATCTTAGACAATGCCGATTCTGAACAATCGGATGCAGACCTACCCAAACTTAAAGAAAAAACGTATCTCAATTATGGGCTATACCTGGAGTATCGGGGCCCTGAGGAAAGTACAATGCGTGACCGCATGACTTCCGCTCTGGAACAATATATTGAGGTTTTAAAATTGAATCCTGATAACCAACAAGCTCGAAAAGAGATCGAACAAATTATGGGAATTTACAGCACCATGCCCGAAAAATCACCCGGTGACGATATTGTTACGGAGCTAAATAAGCTGGGCTTTGATTATTAATAAGGTTAGATCTAAAATGGATAAGGGAAATAACTTCCGTCTTTTCCTTTTTACACCACCAGCTAAAACTTATATTTAAATTTAAGAGAAATCTTAGTAATAGCATTTCAAACAATCCATAAGCATGTCCAATAACTCCAATCCCTCCATAAAAAACCGTAAAGCGCGGCACGATTATCATATTGAGGAAACATACGAAGCTGGTATCGTTTTACGAGGTAGTGAAGTCAAATCGCTTCGGGAAGGAAATGCCAGTTTAAGTGAATCCTTTGCCTATTTAAAAGATGGAGAAGTTTTTCTGCGAGATATGTATATCAAACCATATAAAGAGGCCTCGTACACAAACCACGATGAACGTCGGGAGCGTAAACTACTTCTGAATAAAAGAGAAATTGCCGATCTCGATAAAGCCGTTTCACGAAAAGGATATACCATCGTTCCGCTAAAATTGTATTTCAAAAAGGGATACGCTAAAATTCTACTCGGTATAGCGCGTGGTAAGCAAAAACATGACAAGCGTGAAGATATCAAGGAACGCGATACTAAACGTGAATTGGAACGCAAGTATAAAGGCACGTACAAAGTTAATATGTAACTGACAATGCCATGTTTGGGTTTAAAAAGTGGCAGCGTAAACGTCTAATTAAGAAGAGTTTTTCAGATGAACAGCTGACCATCTTAAAAAAGAATGTACCCTATTACCATTCTTTGCCAACTCCTCTACAGGAAAAATTAACTGGCCTCACTCAAATATTTCTCAATGAAAAAAAATTTGAAGGATGTGCCGGACTTGAGCTTACCAATGAAATAAAAATCAGCATTGCAGCACAAGCTTCTATACTTTTGTTGGGAATGGATGATCTCTCCTATTTCTACGAAGATCTGCGATCAATTCTTGTCTATCCCCAAAAATATGTGGCCAAAATAAAACAGCGTAATAACGGCATCTTTGTGGAAGAAGGATATGAACACCGCCAAGGTGAGGCGTGGTCGCATGGGTATGTGGTCCTAGCTTGGGATGAAGTTCAAAAGGGGGCCTCTGATGTATCTGACGGCCAAAACCTTGTATTCCACGAATTTGCTCATCAACTTGATTATGAATATGGGGCAACCAATGAAATAGGATCTCAAAATACAGAATCAACCTATTTAACGTGGGCTAGAGTGTTGGGACGGGAATACAAAAACTTTTTGTCCACGTTGAAGCAGAATCAACAGACACTAATTGACGAATACGGAGCAACTAACCCGGCCGAATTTTTTGCCGTTGTTACCGAACTATTTTTTGAAAAGCCCAACGAACTTTGTCAAAAACATCCCCAGTTATACCAAGAGTTCACAGAGTTTTACCAGCAAGATCCAATTCAATATTATAAAAATTAATCACCTGGGCGCCCTCCTTTTAAGGGTTTACGTCATATGTCTCCAAAGACAAAAGGCCACCCTTTCAGGCAGCCTTTTGATGTAGTATCAAGGAATGATCTGTAAGCCGAATTCTGTATCGCGAGATTATCACGATGGCAATCATTTATCTAGTCTCCGAGTCGCCTCGGAGCTCGAGCACTCTACCCGGCTGTATAAGCGACGAGCAACGCACAGCCTGCATGAGCTTGCACCCCGTGAGGTTTGCCCTGCCTCCGAATGTTACCACCGGAGCGGTGAGCTTTTACCTCACCTTTTCACCTTTTCCCACGGTACGCCGCAGGTAGTCTATTTTCTGTGGCACTGGCTATCCCGAAATATTCGGGATCTTCCCGTTAGGAAGCACGGTGCTCGTTGGTGTTCGGACTTTCCTCCTCCCGACTATGTCGAGAGGCGATTGCCCGACCATTCCTCTAATTCTATAATAGTAAAGAACAGTATTAGCTGTTAAAACGAAAAGATGCACAGCATCATATAACATACTGCACATCTTATAAACAGACAGCCTGTAAGAAACGTTCTACAGAGTCAGTTCCTCTTTGGCATTTTCAAAAAAAGACGGATGGACAACAATACGTCCACTGTTTTCGTCAATAATAATTTTGTTCTTTTTTCGCACTTCTACCTGTGTCTGTGGTGGCAGTGCCATTCCAAGTGCTGCACCTCGCTCCATAGGTACTACGGCAAGACCGTTTGAGAGACCATTACGGAGACGCTTATAGCTCTTCAGGTAGCGCTTATCAATATTTTCTTCAACTTCTTCGCGCTTCTCCAAGAGCATATCTTCTTCTTTCTGGGTATCCTTTTTTACCTCCTCGAGATTATCTTTCTTCTCTTCGTGCAGCTCCTCAACATCATCAAGCTTTTCTTGATTTTCTTCGATCTCGGGATCGATTTCTTCCAGTCGCTTTTCAATCTCTTCCAGTCGAGACTGTGAGTTTTCAATCACCTGTTTTTGAGATTCGATCTCTTTTGTCAGCGCATCATATTCGCGATTGTTACGCACCGACATCTGCTGCTCTTCATACTTTTCCATCTTGTTTTGAGCATCCTGAATTTCAAGCTCAAGATTATCTCTTTCAACCTTCAGCTCTTTCTTCTCTTCCTCAAGGCGACCAATTCGTGCTTCCAGTCGATTGATGTCAGTTTCAATATCCAGAATCTCCTCTGGCAAGTCGCCACGCAGCTGTTTAAGCTCGTCAATTCTGCTGTCGATATATTGAAGATTTGCTAATTGTTGTAGTACTTCTTCCATAGATTAGATTACGTCGTTTATTCCTGCGGATTTTGTTTAGCATCAGGCAAATACACCTGCATTGGATTGGTGATAACTTCGGTTTCAAGAACTTCGAGCTCTTCAAATGCCTCGGTAAGTTCTTGCTGAAGGGCCGCCACCACCGGCACTTCGCTTTCATAATGGCCTACATCGACCAGTAAAAAATTCTCTGTATCGGTAAAATAATCGTGATATTTTATATCAGCAGTAACAAAGGCCTGAGCACCTTCGGCAATGGCATTGCCCGTTAGTGAAACACCGGCACCGCCACAAACTGCCACTTTTTTAATGCGATCAACTGATCCTGAAAAACGGATGGCTCTAACATCAAGTGCATCACCCACCGTATTCAAAAATTCTTCTTGGGTAAGACCCTTATCTCGATAAAAACCAACAACCCCCATACCCACGTTTTTAGAGGGGCTTGCCACGTCCATCACTTGAAAACTACCGTGATGTAACAATCCATTCTTTTCGAGCTCTTTCTCTAACTCAGCGACATGATGCTCATCAATAATGGCCTCATAGGTGTACTGATGGTCTTTTTTGCCCTCCACCTTGTAATAGTGGGCCTCCTCAGCCGAATAGTAATTCAGAAGTTTGAGTACCGAATCACTTTCGGAATGCCCAGTTGTAAGAACAATTTTTCGACTAATGTTATAGCTGCTGTCGAGAAACTTTAGATTTTCGAGCCCAAGCTCTTTTGCCAGCACAAATGAAACGCCATCAAGGGCGGCATCCAGATTGGTATGAGCAGCAATCAATCCAATATTATTCTTAATGAGCTTGAAAATAATTTTACCCTGCTCATTAGTGGGATTAATGCGATCAATACCTTTAAAAATAAGAGGATGATGTGCTACAATAAGGTCGCAATTGTTATCAATTGCTTCTTCAACTACATCGAGTGTTACATCAAGACAGGTAAGTATTTTTGAAACTTTTTGATGAGGATCGCCAACGAGCAGACCCACATTATCGTAGTCGAGTTTTGTGCTGGGCGGAGCCCATTGATTTAGGAAGGTGGATATATGCCGAACCTGAATATTCATTTGGGCTATCGGCCTCCGTGCTTTAAAGTTGCGGTTTTGCAGCACCTGAGGCGATGTAGAAAAATATCAGAATCGAAATAAAAAATACTCAGTGTGTGAACTATCAATTTATCTTTGAGTCTTTAATTCAGACTCATAAAATACCATTTTAATACCTTTCTTAAAAGCTTATTTTTAAAGTGATATGTGGTTGTTGATCAATCAATGTCAATGTTTAGCTTAACCGAAACTATTTTCTAAAATAGACCTTTTATGCCCGAAGATATTTGTAATAATATTAAAGAGCTGCAAAATAGAATTTCAAAAGTCTGTAAAAATGCTGGGCGCAATGCGGATGAAATTACCCTAGTCGCTGTCAGTAAAACGAAACCTCTTGAAGATATTAAAACTGCCTATGGTTGTGGACAAATCCATTTTGGTGAAAACCGTGCAAAAGAACTGCAGGATAAAATGGATGAATATGACAACGAGGAGATCCAGTGGCATATGGTTGGGAATCTCCAAACCAACAAGATTAAATATATGGTGGAACGGGTCAACTGGATCCACTCTATCGAAAAGAGCAAATATCTTCGTGAGATTGAAAAACGTGCCTCGCGCATTGATCGTGTTATTAACACGCTCATTCAAATTAATATTAGCGGTGAAAAGCAAAAAAGTGGGTGTGAACCTGAAGACTTAAAAGAAATCCTCGAATATGCACAGGAACTCGACCATGTACGGGTTCGCGGTCTTATGGGGATGGCAACCTTTGTAGATCCCGAAGAGGTAGAACAAGTGCGCCCTGAGTTTAAAATGTTAAAAGAAATACGGGATGAACATCGCAGCTATGAATCACAAAATGTGCAGCTCGATGAACTTTCGATGGGGATGACGAATGACCTCGAAATTGCCATAGAGGAAGGTTCTACCATGGTAAGAGTAGGTCGTGCCATATTTGGCGAACGTAACTACTAAGCAAAAATATCGTTATAAAATCTTTCACTCTTAATACAATTTAGTACATTACTGAAAGGTAAACTAAAATAACGTTATTATGGCAGCATGGATCTGGGTACTTATACCGCTGATGGCAATTATTGGAGCCTTTATCATTGAGTATCAAAAGAATAAGATGTCGATGATGAATCGAAGTCGACAAAATGAGGAAGAAGTCGAAGATCTCCGTAAACTTGTAAATTCGCTAAAAGGCCGGATTGAAAATCTGGAAGCTATTGCTGCAGGGGAACCTGATGATTTTGCTACGGGGGCGGGACGTGGGATGGAAGAAATTGAGATTGATGAAGCATCTACTATTGAAGAAAATCAACAAGAAGTTTCTAATCTAGCAGATAAAAAACGAAATAAGTCATGAGTGGACCTGAATTTATTGTAGCTGTTGTTGCGATAGGTTGTATTACTGGGTTGCTTAAAAAATGGATGGATAATCGTCACAACGGTTTTGAAGTAATCAATAACGATGAACTTCAAGAACTACAGAATTCATTTGAACAACATAAGAAAGAAATGCACAAACGCGTTCAGAATCTTGAAGCAATTATTGCCGATGATGACGATGACACTGAACCTGACTATCGTGATATTGAAGCATCATCAAACAGCACCCTTAAGAATGACCTTCAACAAAAAGAGAGAACCTAGTTATGAGTTTTGAAGAAATGATCGTAGCCCTGGTAGGTTCAATTGGTGCTTTTGCCCTGATTGGATTCCTGGCCGCAAAAACTTTTGGACTTATAAAAACTTGGATCAACCGTAATAAAAGCGGCGTGCCCGAAGAGGAATTTAATCGACTGGCCCGGGCATTCATAGAACACAAGAAAGACACTCAGCGACGTATTCAAAATTTGGAGACAATTATTGCCGGTGATGATGACAATAAAAAATCTTCTTCCAAGGAATCTTCTAGCCAAATTGAGGCACCAAAGAAAAGTATTGAATTTGATGATAATGACGAAGTTTCTGAAGAATCAAACAGCAGCAACAATTTGCGGAACATGCTGCGCGAATAGCATGTTAAACTAACTACTTTATTTGACTGATAGGCCCTAACTACTATGAAATTAACAGCTCTCGAGATAAAACAACAGGAATTTGAAAAGTCATTGCGCGGCTACGACCGAGATGAGGTACAAGCATTTCTAAACCTGATGTCGAATGAATGGGAACATCTGGTAGCAAAAAACCGGGAGCTTGAAAAACGCATCGACGAGCTGGAAGAAAAGCTAAAGCATTACGAACGCGTTGAAGAAGCTCTCCATGAAACGCTCCAAACCGCCAAAGAGTCGGCCGAACAAAAGCTTACCGGTGCCCGTAAAGATGCCCGCAATAAAATTGAGAAAGCCGAAATGGAAGCGGAATCTATCGTCCGTGAAGCTACCCAGCAGCGGCAACAGGTACGACAAAGTATTATTCGACTGCTGGATCGACGTAAAGAAATTATTGGCGGCATCCGCTCTTATCTAGAAATGGCCCAGGAATCGCTTGAACAATTTTCAAAAGATGAAGCTGCCCTTTTTGACCTACCTCCTGAAGAAGATCAGTTTTCTGAAAAATTAAACAAGCAGGCAAAACGTCGCAGCAAGGCGCTCTTTGATGATAACGAAGAAAATCAACTCGACGATGAGGCTCAAAGCATGCCGCCCGGCAGTGAAAACATTGATGATTTAATTGATGAAATTGATTAGATCATCCGTTTATTAGATGTATTTTTCATTCCTTTTGTCAAAAGCTATTTCCTATCCACATAGGCTTTTTATATTTTCTGTATCGATTATAAACCAATAAGCTTACTGTATTTATGCAAAGAGATACTGTTGAAGAGTTTCGAGAAAAACGTGATGAAGCCCTTTCCTTTCTTGAAACCCAAACGGACGAACAACCGGAATATGTAATCATTCTTGGAACCGGTCTCGGTCATTTAGCAGACAAGATCGATGTCGTTGACAGCATCTCCTATTCCGATATCCCCCATTTTTCAGAGTCTACGGTAGAAAGTCATACCGGGAAACTCCTTTTTGGATCTCTTAGTGGAAAAAATGTTGTTGCCATGCAGGGTCGCTTCCACTTTTATGAAGGGTACAGCATGCAAGAAATTGCCTTTCCACTGCGGGTACTTAATGCCATGGGCATCCAAACGCTCATTGTAAGCAATGCAAGCGGTGGGATGAACCCCAATTTTTCGCGTGGAGAAATCATGCTTATTAATGACCATATTAATATGCTCGGCGATAATCCACTCATCGGCCCCAACGATGAGGATCTTGGTCCCCGGTTTCCAGATATGAGTGATCCCTATACTGAACGGTTGCGAAATATTGCTGAAGAAGTAGCTCTTGAAAAAGGCATTAAAATGCACGAAGGTGTTTATATAGCACTTAGTGGTCCCACAATGGAAACGAAGGCAGAATATCGTTTTCTGCGTAATATCGGCGCTGATGTGGTTGGCATGAGCACCGTTCCCGAAGTGATTGCTGCTGTTCATATGGGCATGGAAATACTTGGCATATCAGTTATTACCGACGAATGTTTCCCAGATGCTCTTGATCCCGTTAACATTGAGGATGTTTTAGAAGCAGCTGGTGAAGCCGAACCAAAATTGACTGAAGTTGTTACCGGAGTACTGCAAAAACTCTGATATTCAAATTCAAATGACATATCGCTACAGCTATATTTTTCCAGTAATCGTATTATTTCTGATAACTAGCTGTAGCACATCCGACAAAGCTAAGCCTGCCCCCGAAGTTAGCAAGGAAAATATCAAAGTAGTGACTCAAACATCACCGGCCATTATTGGTGGTATGGAAATGTTTTATCAGCAATTAACCTATCCTCCAAATAGCTCACAGCAAACGGCTGATGTTATCCTGGAGGCCAATATTCTGATAGATAGCCAAGGCAAAGTAAAGCAGATCTCTTTTGATAAGGATCAATATCCTCAATACAAAGATGCTGCGCGTGAAGCTATACATAGCGTTAGATTTGTACCGGGCAAACGTAACGGCAAAACCGTTGATATGTTTATCACTATTCCCATTCAATTCAATGCTCAGTAAGATCTATCACCCACTTTACAACGATAAATGCAACACAAAGCATAAAAAAATTATATCACTTTTAATTTGAAAAGCGTTAATTTGCAGTAGTTTCTTATTGCGATATAAGAAATGAAAAATTAAACCATATCACCCAATCCCAAACCTATGTTTAACGGTGATTTTAATGACGATATCTGGAATGAGTATCAGTGGGAATCTCATCTAAATGAAATCGAACGCAAAAGTACTCATCTCAGAAAATTTCTCATCCCCGAACACTCCGACAATATCCCTCGATGGCTTAAACTACTACAGGAAAATTCCGATGAATTTGATGCTGTAGATGCCTTTATCGAAGAACAACTCCTGATCGACGAAGCCTATTTTCCCGGCGAAGATGATGAAGAAATCGACAACGATGATGACGGGGAGGAAAAATGGGAGGATTTCTTATTTGATGATTTTGAAGACGACTTTTTCTTCGATGAGGGCAATGAATATGACGATTTTGATGCCGGAGAAGAGTGGAAAGAACTCAGCGACGATTTTGCAATGTCCAACATGGGATCAATCGATACCCTTTACATTTATAACTACTCTCGTACATTGTCAGCCGCAATTTTGCAGTGGGCTGAACGGATGAATCCAAAAAACATTACCGCCAGTTCTAACGATTTTATCGGTAATACGTTAAAGATTGGTGCCAAAATTGCCGGTGGCTACAGCTTTGGATTTGATCATGAGTTTCTTGGGGGTAATATTGCCTACACCAAAAAAGCCCTATTCTGCGCCAACGATGCTCTTAATATTTTGCAGCGAGACTTAAAAGGAAACTCCTTTCTTCCCAAGAAGAAATACTACTACTTTCACGAACAACTGTTTTCACTTCGTAATGATATTGGGATATACATCCAGGAATTGCGCGAACAGTTTTACAACGGAATTTAATAAATGGTGAAGTGTTAACGTTAAATCACTTTAACACCTCAACCCCCAAATATTTTCTAACCTAATCCCAAATAGCTACTTCACGATTCCCTTCCGAGTCGGAGCTGCCACGAAACATGCCATTTGTATTCATGTCGGTATAAATATTTCCATATTTATCAACCGCAATCATGCCGGCCTCACCAGGCTTTAAAACATCATTTAACAGATAATCACCAGCTTCCTGCAGTGAAGCCCCTTTATATTTCATATATGAACTCACCGTATGTCCTGAAACAGCACGCATTATTTTTTCTCCCCATCCGGTCATCGAAACAGCCACTACATCACTGGCATAGGTTCCACTCCCAATGATAGGCACATCGCCAACACGACCAAATTTCTTATTCGTCATACCACCTGTAGAGGTCCCGGCAACAATTTGCCCATCCTTGTCAACAGCTACCGCTCCAACTGTACCGAATTTTTCTCCGTCAGCATATAGGGCCGTTTTCTCTTCTGCAGGGATGAGGCTCGACTGTTGACCATCTTCTTCTTTCTCTTGTTCCAATGCTCGTTGCAATGCCTTATAACGAGATTCGGTATAAAAGTAATCCTGTTCCACGCGCTCAACATCCATTTTATCAGCATATCTTTCAGCTCCTTCCGTAGCAAACATTACATGTTCGGAAGTTTCCATCACCTTTCGGGCTAGTGTAATAGGATTTTTTACGGTTTTCACCCCCGTGATCGTTCCGGCTTCACGTGTATTTCCGACCATAAACGCCGCATCCAGTTCATGTTCTCCATCGTGCGTAAAAACGGCTCCTTTGCCAGCATTAAAGCGGGGATTATCTTCCAAATAGTTAATCACCTTTTCCACCGCATCTTGTGCAGAACCACCATCCGCCAAAATATCTTCACCAATAGTGAGGGCTTCATCCAAATCATTAAAATAAGCCTGCTTCACCGAATCTGGACGATCTTCTGAAATTGCTCCCGCTCCACCATGCAATGCCAAGGCCCAATCCTTTTGCTGTTGATCCTGCTGCCCATCCGATTGCGTACATCCTACTGCAAGTACAATAACCAACAGACCAATAAACTTTTTCCCTAATCCCATATTTATCTCTTTTTATTTCGATTTCATCAGATGTAAAATAATAAGCACCGCAACTTTTATTTCAAAGTTAACCCATTAATTATAACATCATTTAATAGCTTGTAAGGTTTTTCGATCTCAACGGTCATACTAATGTGAATATTCATCAAACATATCAATTTCCCTTTGCTTGCTACCCCGCCGTACGGCTGGCACTGCTGTTGGCAATCGGTATTATCACAGACTATCACGCCAACATCCCCATTTCCTTTTGGATATTATTATTTGCTCTTTCCGCAACCGGCTATGTCGTGTCCGAACTCATCTACAATCGTTCACTGGATAATTTAATTTATTCAACAGTTATCCTGTCTTATTTTGGAATCATCATCACTTTTGGTGGGGTCTGGCATAGCCTTTTTGATGCTCGTACTGTTCCCCAACAAGCTAGGGTCGTCAACACATATACTTGGGAAGAACTCACTTTTTCGGGCGATATTCGACAGATCAAACAAACTAGTACGGGAAAATTTCAAATCGATGTAGCGGTTTACAACACGGTATTCCCAGACCAACTAAGCTGGAAAGAAACCTATAACCTTAGAGCCGTTCTCAACCCAAAAGACCTTACCCTCCCAGAAGAGTTGGCATTAGGCAATCGCATCACTTTCGAAGCAACCGTTTACCCGCTTGAAGAAAAACGCAATCCCTCTCAATTTGATTATAAACAGTATTTAGCCTCACAAGGTATCTACAGCCAAGTAGGGATTCAAGAAATACAATCTATAACGGTGCAAAATTATATACTGGAGTGGAGTCACTGGCGACAAAAAGTATTAAGTGCTATTGATTACAACTTTAGTGCTAAGAGCAATTCATTAGCAAAGGCACTGTTAATTGGATACAAAAATGAGCTTGATCGCAGTGAAAAAATTTCTTTTTCACGGTCTGGGTTATCGCACATTATGGCGGTGTCAGGCCTTCACGTGGGATTTCTCTTAGCGCCATTCTGGATACTTATCCCTTTCTTCTGGACCTTCAAATATGGAAAACAGGTCGGTATAGGCTTTCTTGCCGGAGTACTATTCATTTACGCCGGACTTACAGATTTTTCTCCATCCGTAACCCGAGCTTCGTTGGTAGGACTTCTTTTGGCCTATGGGAAACTCTTTCATAAGGTTCGCGATTCTAAAAATTTAACTGCCGTTGCAGCGCTTATAATTTTACTTATCAATCCATCCGATCTGTTTTCAATCGGATTTCAACTCTCTTTCGGAGCTGTTTATATCATTTTACTCACTGCTCCCGTCATACAACGCTGGCTGCCCAGCTGGGTTCGGTTTAAATGGTACGGTAAGCCCATCATGATAATCGTCATCTCTTTCATCGTCCAAGTGGGCTTATTTCCACTACTAGCCTATTACTTCGGTGAATTTTCACTCGTTGGTCCCTTGGCAAACGCCTTTGTTATTCCGTTTCTAGGGATCGCCGT
>JBEPWP010000026.1:0-14452 GCA_041642355.1 Fodinibius sp.
ATCTTCTAAGATTCGTTTACGGACTTGCTTGACGGTGGCTTCGCCCAAATCCCACACGTGATTGAGTACTTCCATTTCTGTTTCGCCCAAAGGAGTTAGGGATCTTTTCATGTTAGGAAGATTGAATGAATATTACCTGTTTAGTTTTAAGTATCTAGTACTAATATAATAGTATTATTGCTGATGTCAAATTAAGACGGAAATTTCTTATTAAACATTTTCTTTAGCTATTTGAATAGCCTCATGTATATATTGTCCTTGTGGAGCAATAGATAATTTATCTCTCTAATGAAATATTTAGTGAAGGATTAACTCAATTTTTTAGATGGTATCAGCTCCTAATCTTAAAGCTATACCTACATCAAAAGAAAGTATAATTTATATAGTTACGGGCGTTGCAAATCCAGATACAATAGAATATTTACAAATTCAGATATTCCATTGATTTAAATGGAACTTGATTACTGTAAAATATATTCTTGGTATTCAAGGAAGTTAATTTTTGGAAATAATTTCGTCAGATAATTGGAACAAACTTATTATTTAAAATGGAATTCACGCAAGTAAGCAATTTGGAGTTCAATATTTCGCGAGTCACGTTGGGAACATGGGCAATTGGTGGCTGGATGTGGGGTGGATCTGATGACCGTTTAGCTGTAGATACGGTGATAGAAGCCCTTGATAAAGGAGTGACTACAATTGATACCGCTCCGGTGTATGGCTTTGGTAAAAGCGAAGAATTAGTTGGCCAGGCGGTGCAGGAATATGGGGATAGAGACAAAATACAGCTGGCTACCAAATTTGGACTGGAATGGGATGATGATGGCAACATCCAACGGAATTCAACTCGGGAACGTATTCTCAAAGAAGTAGATGATTCGCTTCGAAGATTGCAAACTGATTATGTCGATATTTACCAGGTGCACTGGCCAGATTTAGACACCGATTTAGCAGAAACAGCTGAGACTTTGCAAGGGTTGTTGGAGGAAGGAAAAATTCGAGCAATTGGTGTTTCTAATTTTTCTCCAGAGCAGATGGATGAGTTCCAAAAGGCAGCACCAATTCACGTTTGTCAGCCCCCTTATAATCTATTTGAGCGCGGTATTGAAAACGACATTATCCCATATTGCAAAGAAAATGAGATCACGCTATTGACGTACGGCGCATTGTGTCGGGGGTTGTTATCTGGGAAAATGAGTAAGGATCGTACCTTCAATGAAGGAGATATGCGGCGTAATGCAGATCCTAAATTTCAAGGTGAAACGTTTGAAAACCATTTGCAAGCCGTTGATAAGTTACAACAGTATGCTGGCAAACATTTTAGTAAAGATGTTATTCATCTAGCGGTGCGATGGATTTTAGATAAAGGTATCGACTCGGCCATTTGGGGTGCCCGAAAGCCGGAGCAGGTTACTTTTGAAGAGGTATTTGGTTGGAAACTTACTGATCAACAGCTTCGAGAAATCGAAGAAATTGTGGAGGATACGGTTGAGAACCCTGTAAGCCCCGCTTTTATGGCTCCGCCAGAATAAACGATTAATGATCAAGGGTCGAATATGAAAAACATCAACAGCAAGCGTGTATCCAAACGAAATGATCGGGAGCCAAATATTAGTGGGGATTATGTGTTGTATTGGATGCAAATCAATCGTCGTCTCCGGTACAATTATGCGCTCGAATATGCGGTGGGATGGGCTAACAAACTGGGTAAACCCCTGCTCATTTATGAGGGATTAATTTGCGATTATCCCTGGGCATCGGATCGCTTTCATCATTTTTTGATGGAGGGGATGGAAGAGAATTTACAAATTGCTCGGGAAAACGATCTCAACTATTATTCTTATGTTGAAGATGAATCAGGAGCTGGTAAGGGACTGCTACATTCGCTGGCCCAAAATGCTTGTGCCATTGTTTCGGATGAGTTTCCGGTGTATATCATACGGGAGCACAACGAAAAAGTAGCTCCAAAACTTGACGTTCCCTATCTCACGGTAGATTCAAACGGGCTTATTCCACTTGGATTGACGGACAAGGCTCCTTACAGCGCATATTTTTTTCGAAAGATCATGCAGCGTAATTTTGTGGAGTGTTTTACTCATCCACCTAAAAAAGATCCGTTGGGTGATTTGGATAATACGGATAACATATCTTTGAAAAATGAGTTTCTTGAGCAATATCCACCGGCAGATGAAAAGCTCAAAAACAGAGAATCATTTATCAACTCATTGTCTATTAATCATAAAGTTGGTAAAGTTGATTTGCAGGGTACGCGTCAGTCGGCACTAGGTAAATTGGGACAGTTTATCCAATACGGTCTTTCGAAATATGATGAAAATCGTAACGATCCTGATATAAATGCAACAAGCGGGTTGAGCCCTTGGCTGCATTTTGGTAAGATATCGGAATACGAAATTGTAGATGCCGTGCTTGATCATCAGCCCGAGGGTTGGAGCCTTGATAACATTACCTTCAACAAAGGTTCTACTGGCGGATTTTTCAACGGCGATTCCAATGTGGATGGATTTTTGGATGAGGTAATAACGTGGCGGGAGGTTGGTTTTCATTTCGCGCATCACGAATCAGAATATGATCAATATGAGTCATTACCCGATTGGGCACTCGAAACATTGGAGAAGCATAAAGATGATCCACGGGAATACGTATATGAACTGGAGGAGTTTGCCCAGTCACAGACCCATGATGAGATTTGGAATGCCGCTCAGACCCAGCTTCGAGAGGAGGGCGTAATGCATAATTATTTGCGGATGCTTTGGGGCAAGAAAGTGCTGGAATGGACGCCCAATCCAGAAATTGCGTTGGCTTATCTCATTGAGCTAAATAACCGTTATGCTATCGACGGACGTGATCCCAATAGCTATTCGGGTATTTTCTGGATTTTCGGTCGCTTCGATCGTGCATGGCAGGAGCGCCCCATTTACGGGAAAGTGCGCTATATGACGAGCGATAGCACCCGCAGAAAATTGAAGCTGAAAAAGTATTTAGAAAAATACGGTTCCCAGAAAACGTTAGACATGTGATTGTTCTGTCACAGATTTATACTGATGTAAACAGATAAAGATCAGATTTTAATCTGTTGAGATTTACGGCCTAAAGCTTTTTGATTAAAGCTGTAACCAGCTTTGCAAAATCTTCTTTGCGGGCGTCTGCAGCTGCTTTTACTTCCTTATGGTCAAGTTTTTCTCCCGTTACACCAGTAGACATGTTTGTAATTAATGAAATAGCAGCACTTTTAAGATCTAATCGGGCAGCTTCAAATAGCTCGGTAGCGGTAGACATCCCAACTGCATCAGCGCCCATTTTTCGAAAAGAACGGATCTCTGCCTTGGTTTCATAATTGGGGCCGGTAACGTACATATAATTTCCTACTTGAGTCATAAGCCCAAGATCGGCAGCAATTTTACGAACTTTTGGTACCCATTGGTGGTGATTATATCGGTGTTTCTTATTGCCGCGTGGAGCAATTGCCAAGTTATTGCGAATCACACTTTCGATAACCATGAGATCGCCCACCGAGAACGAAGTGTTAATAGCTCCGGCGGCATTTGAAACAATTAGTTTGTCAGCTTCAAGATAATTAGCGATATAAACTGGGGTTGCTGTTTCCTCAAAAGGAAATCCCTCGTAGTGATGAAACCGCCCCGAAAAAGCCATGATGGGTTGGTTGTTAATTTCTCCAAAGATAAGTTCGCCGGCATGGCCTTCAACCGATGAAACCGGCATACCTGGAATATTGTGATAGGGAATGGTAGAAGGGTTTTCAATTTGATCCGCAAAACCACCTAGGCCGGAACCTAAAATGACGGCCGCTTCAATAGTATGGGGTAATTTTTGTTGATCCAAATAGTTAAAAATATCGTTCGTAAATTCAGGATATGACATTATGCAATGGATTCAATTTTGTAGCCTTGCTGTTCGTCGTAGTCGGTAAGATTAAACAGAGGATGGTGCGAATCGTGATATCCCATTACCGTGAAGTTTTCTTCATAAGCTTTCTGAGTCAGGTCTTCTCGAACTTTCATGCTTTGATCGGCATCAAAATCATACTTCGCTGCAAACTTTCGATTTACTTCTCCCCGGGTAGCCAATACATCCCCTGCCATCATATATTTTTGACTACCGTCATCAAAAAGCAACACTTGCGAAAATTCAGTATGACCACCAATTTTCTTCACCGTTACTTCGGGACAGGGTTGTTCTTCCTCGTCAAGGAATTTTAGATTTGCTTTGGCATCCAAAAAGTGAGCAAATTCCGTTTTTTCTTCATCGTAATATTCTTCTTGATCCATGACCTTTTCCCATCCCTTTTTAGAAACCCAAATGTTAGCATCAGGGAAAGTGAGTTCCCAATACCCGGATGAGCGCCCCGCTAGTCCACCAATATGATCATAATGAAGATGACTGGCAAAAATATCGGTAATGTCATATTCTGTTAGCCCATGTTTCTCGAGATTATTTTTTATGATATCGGTGCTGGTATCTTCTCCGAAGTCACCAATCCCAACATCAAAAAGAATATTTTTATCACCAGACTGAATTAAAAAAGGATTCAGCGAGATTTTGAGTGCACCTTTGGCTGGGGGATCGTCCCGATCAATACGATTAAATTTTTTATCGAGTCCAACGCTAAACGTTCCTTCGTAAAGGGGGTAGGCAGTTAGTTCTTTGGTTGCCATCTTATGAATTTTTCTTCTTGTTATTTTCGTACTTGTCGTAGGCTTCGATAATATCGCGTACTAATTTATGGCGAACCACGTCGTTTTCATCCAGGTAAACAAACGAAATGCCGTCAATATCTTTCAGAATTTTTTGGATGGATATGAGCCCTGACTTCTGTTTATGCGGTAGATCGGTTTGGGTAATATCTCCGGTGATGATGGCTTTGCTATTAAATCCGATACGGGTCAAGAACATCTTCATCTGCATATTCGTGGTATTTTGTGCCTCATCTAATATCACAAATGCATTGTTAAGTGTTCGGCCACGCATGTAGGCCAGGGGAGCAATTTCAATACTGTTTTTCGCCAGATGCATCTCCAATCGATCGTACTCAATCATATCTTCCAGCGCGTCATAGAGGGGACGCAAATAGGGATCTATTTTTTCGCGCAGATCACCGGGCAAGAATCCTAGTGTTTCACCAGCTTCAACGGCAGGACGCGCAAGTACTATCTTCTTCACTTTTCGCTCCTTAAGTGCCTTTACAGCTAATGCCACAGACGTATATGTTTTACCAGTTCCAGCCGGACCAATGGTAAATACAATATCATTTGCAGCAGCGGCTTTCAAGATCTGCTTTTGTCCCGGTGTTTTAGCCGTAATGGCTTCGCCCGTATGGGTATTAAGAATAAAATCACCGGTAACACGGGTATCGTGCAGTGGATTGGGTTTTTGGGTCTCGCGGCCACTGTGTTTTAGCGCAAGTACAGTTTCAAGATCACTCTCGGTAAGATCCTCATTGCGCAATGCCATGCGCTCTAGCTCATTAAAAATTTCGAGCAGTTCTTTGCAATCCTTTTGGGGTCCTGAAATTTTTATAGTGCTGCCACGAGCCGTAATTTTCGAATCGGGATATGCCGCATCAATTTTTTTCAGATATTCATCCTGGAAACCTAAAATTAGGACAGGCTCAACATCATTTATTTGATAGGTTTCTTCGCTAATAGTCGATTGATCTGCGATAAATGGCCTCTATTTTGGTTAGAAAGATGACCCTTGAAAATAAAGAAAATGTATGAATTTTTTGTAAATCAAGAGAAAAGGGTTACGCCATTGTTCCTTTTCCCAATTTTGCTTTCTTCTTGAGCTTGTCAATCCGTTTGGGAATATTTTTAGCTTTAAAAACGGCGCTCCCAGCTACGAGCACGTCGGCCCCATGCTGCGTAACTTTTTGGATGTTCTCAAGGTTTACTCCACCATCTACTTCAATAAGAAAACCAGCTCCATACTCATCACGTATAGCACTAAGCCTTTGTAAGCGCTGATAGGTATTTTCGATAAAAGATTGTCCTCCAAAACCGGGGTTTACACTCATCAATAGTATTAAGTCAACATCGTTTATTACCGGTTCTATAGTTTGTAAAGAGGTACCGGGATTAATAGCTACACCGGCAGTTACCCCGTGATTGTGAATATTTTGGATTGTGCGATGCAGGTGTGGGCATGCTTCTTGGTGAACAGTAATTTGATCGGCCCCGGCATCAACAAAGCGTTCGATATATGTATCTGGATTTTCAATCATTAGGTGTACATCCAGAAATGCATCGGTGCAGCTTCCTGCGGCTTCTACAAACTTGGGACCGTAGCTGATATTAGGCACGAAATGCCCGTCCATAATATCACAATGCAGCCATTGCACATCTGTCTGATTACACTTTTCGATTTCTTCACCTAGTCGTGTATAGTCAGATGCTAAAATTGAGGGTGCTAAAATAGGTAACGTAAAATTCATGTCTATTAATTGTTGTTATCTTCAGATGAGGATACATTTGCAGTATCAACGACAGCTCCAGATTCAAGTTCTTCTTTGACTTCAAACCGTTCTGATACAATAAGCTTCAGAGTTTCTCCTTCTTTGACTTGCTCTTTCTGTGGTTCATAGTTTAGGATAACGTTTGGTTCAACCTCTTTACTTGGTTGAAATCGGATTTCACCAATCCGCAAACTCGCTTTTTGTAACTTCTGTTGTGCTTCGGAAAGTCGTAATCCCTTAATATTGGGTACATCTACCATTTTTTCACCCAGACCGTCACTTACTGCCAAATCAACCATGGTACCCTTGGGGACAACATTGTTGGCCGATACCGATTGTCGTAATACAACATTTTTAAACCGGGATGATTCGTAGCTGATGGTGCCTACGCGCAGTCCATAGTTCTCCAGTTGTACACGAGCATTCCGGAGTGAGAGATCTACCACTTTGGGTACCTGAACGGTAGGGTTTGATTCGGTATTTACGGTGAGGTACACTTTGCGGTTCGGTTTTACAATTTCTGCTGCTGCGGGCATCTGATCGATAACATAGTCAGCTGGATACGCTGAATTGGAGCGTCGTTCGGCAACTTCGAAACGAAGTCCGTAAGAGGTAAGTTGCTCTTGGGCTTCATCCAACGATACTTGGGTAATATCGGGTACGGTTACTCCTTCGTTATAGTTAGTGTAGGCCGGCATAATGACAAAATCGAGCAGTACCAGAAAAAGGGCACCGGCAGCAATAATTCCAGCCAGACTCAGGTAAAATATTTTATTGGTGAATAATAATTTTATTTGTGGCCACATATGCTAAAAATATGATTCTTTAGGTATTACTTAAAAATGAAATTTTAGTGTAAAAGTTCGGTGCGGATTTAACAGGTTGGTATCTGCCTCAAGTTTTTGATTTTTCATTTTGACCGTTAAATAGGCATCAAAAGCGGATACCACATGGTTTAATATTAAAAATGAAACCATGTTCCCTGCCAATCGGTAGCTGTCGTTAAAATCCTCGGCCATTTGTGCACCTAATATAAAGTTTTCTGGCATTCCGCTTCCATCCCAATATAGTTGGTACCGATCAGAAAAATCATTCCACCCCGGTCCGTACTGGTAATATTTGCTGATGAGTTCATAGTATTGTTGTGAACCATAATCTGGCATAATATGCGAAAAATTATTACCAACATGTCCTGGATATACAAACGGCGTATTACGCTCTACATTGCGCAGCAGTTCAATATCTACTTTCGACCAATCGCTATTGGGATCAAGATTGGCATCAACATTTTCGACTTCTTGCTGAAGCTTATCAATATAGCTGTTTGACAAATTATTTTGGTCATGATATGCAATCAGCCATTTAGCATAATTCACCACACTCCAGTTGTTGTTGGCAAACTGCTTGTAACGGCGCTCTTCAACTTTTGCATCATGAGAACTTTTTAGATATATCCCAACCATTACAGCTTCGGCCAGCACGTATAATCCTGCGCGTATCCATTTTTTGTTTACTGCTTGCCCGCTTCCCGGGATAATGGCTGAGCTGATCAGCGCCCAACCCGCTTTTTTTTGTATCGGTTGATAAAAGGGGGAAGATTGCGTGTAGTTTATCTTTGGTTTAAGATCATCCAGGGTGATTTTCTGGTTACTTTTTGGAGTTTGAGCAGCGGCACTGCTTATAAGCATCCCTAAAATGAATCCTAAGAATGTCGTCTTTTTAATCATGATTTAGGACATCAAAATCGAATGTTAATCCAAAATGGAAGTAGAAATCTTGCCCATATGTTACACCGCTCCCTGTTGATTTGGTCATAAATTCGCTAGGTAAAGTAACATCAAATTTATTGAATCCATAAGCGCTGCTAACGAATAATTTGAGTGGAAATAGGTAATAGCTGTTGAAAGCGAAACGCAATTCGCCCCCGATGCCGGTTTTAAGATTATTGCCTATTTTAAGCGGGCCTCTCCATCCGTTTCCGGCTTCTGTAAATAATCGAAAATAAAGCTTGTCAAAGGTATGTCGACCGACTTGTGTATTCATTTTATTGATTAGCGGAAATGTGTAGGAAATTTTTGCCAGAGCCGTGGTATTACCACCAAGAGCAAAATAGGGATAGCTGCGGATGCCCGTAAATCCACCAATATAATCGAGATAAAAATAGTCATCAGGGTTATTGAGATAGCTGAATCCACGCCCATAAAAGTTAAATGCAGAGTAAGCACCTACGGGATATCCCAAGCGTAGATTTGCTTCCAGAGAATGATTTTTGCTTTCCTGATAGATCGGGTTAAGAGCACCATCTTCCACTTGGTAGTCCTCAAGCAGTTTGCCAGGCTCGTAGGTATATCGTAAAGCACCACGCAGGCCAATCGGAGCTACATCGCTGTTGGGATAGGGAATCCAGTTTTCAAAAATATAGGCAGTTGTAAAAATTGTCCCCCGAAAATATTCCGAAGAAGAAGAGGGAATAAATGATTCGAGCTCTTGAGAATAAAATCCATCAGTTTGAACACGGTAGGGGCTGTATCCGACCCCGAGTTCAAGCAGATTATGCTGATTGATTTTACTCCGCAAAAAGAGGTCTGCCTCCCAGATATTGTAGGCAATATCAACAGTAGTAGTGTCGGGTAGGCACGAGGTACAGGGAAATTCTTCGATCGAAAGGCCGTCATTAACATTCCGCCGAAGGTTATAGAAATCGAGTGTGATGGTTGGAGACCAACGTTTTTTGATAAAAGGGAGTCCAACATGTTCTACAGATAAAAAAAGATCGCGGTCCAAGTCGGTAAGTCGAGCTGGTTTAACAAAATCCCCGATACCGTTACTGGGTTCCGAAGCAAGACCAAAGAGGGCACTCCCAAAGAAATTAAATTGTCCCGTCACTTCGCGGGATGAAAAATAGGTGCCGAGCTTCATATCACGAAGAAGGTTACTGCCCAAATCTCCGAACTGACCGGCCGTGAGGAGGCGCCCGTTACTGCCATTTTTCTTACTATAGTTGTCCAAGCGAATTACAGGATAAAAACTGAAACTTGTAAAGTTGCCCTCATAAGGTTTCAGTTTATTTTGGTTGCTAGTCATTCCGTCCGGTAGCATAAGAGAATCTGCCTGGGATAAATTTTCCAGCTTTGATTCTTCTATAAAATCAATCTTTTTGCTTTTAGAGGGATAGTTTAGGTCTGATTTCTTAGGAAGCTTTAGATAGGAGAGAGCATTGCGATTATAGGTTCCAGTTACTTTGGGGATATTGTTCGTGAGATCGATGGAAGAAATAGTGTAACCATCTGTTTTAAACTCAGAGAAATAAAGTGTGCTATTTGCAAAGTGCGGCATAAATGCTCCACCAATGACATTGGTTAATTGTGTTGGATATGGATCGGTGTCATCAAGAGCAATGCGATAAATATTGAAAATACCATCTGGATTGGCGGCATAATAGAGATATTGACCTTTTGTATCTATAAAAGGATCACGATAGCCAATGAGCGTATCTTGCAGTACTGGTTCTGCTACGCCGGATTGCGTATTAAGTTTATAAATATTACGGCTATGGTTGTCGGCGAAAGAAAAATAGAGCGTTTCCTGGTTGGGATGCCAAGTGGGACTGTAAACCTGTTCGCCCTGCGTAAAATCAGTGAGTGATTGCACCGAACCCGATGCGATATTCACCTCAACTAAATTTGTGCTACCATTTGATTGCTGGATAGCAATTAGGGAATTATTGGAAGGATGCCAGCTGGGTGATGATAATCGTTTGCTGTGGGTAACACGATGTTCGTTCTTAGTTTGTCGGTCATAAATGAACAGATCATTATACCGTTCGCCGTATTGGTTTAGCTTTTGTCGGCTAAAGGCAATCTTTTTTCCATCTGGAGAAAAGGAAAATGAAGACTGTAAATGCTCTATTGTGGGTTCCTGATTTTTATATAGGCCATACTGTTGGCTGGTTGACTGTAAAGAGCCAATATTGATAGCCTGAGATGGATTACTAGCACGTTCTTTATCATCAATAAAGAGTTGTACGGTTGATGAGCGACTGCGTTTGTTTGACAGATAGGCGATTTTATTACCATTCGGACTTACTGTGGGATAAAAATTATAAAATCCATCTTCTTGAACAGTGGTAGTCTTAGTTGGGTTAAGGGAATTAACCTCTTTTTGGTAATGGCTTTTCGATGTTGAAATGAAATCATCAAAAAGGTATCTACTGGACATACCAGTTGTTTCTTCAAGAGCTTCATCAATCGTAAAAACCCCGGTTTTTCCTAAATTATTTGACAAGCTCGGCAAAATATCTTCTCCAAAGCGATCCACAAGATAAGAGGTAAAGGCAAAGCCCTGGTTATAGATACGTTCACGCTGCAGGGCATTCTTGGATCCAAAAATACCCATATTTTCAAAAGTGATCGGATTACCCGATAGAATAGCTGTTCGAAAAAGCATATCGCGGTGTGCATCCCAGTAATCATAAAACAGGTTTTGCCGCTGATATTGAGCTACGCCTTCGGCTAGCCACGCGGGTACATTGATTGAGGCAAAAGGATATGTAAGAATTCCTTTGGGATAGCCGTAAAGTACATCTGGCCGGCGGACATCGGAGTATGAAAGCCATTGAAAGTAAATAGCAGGCACACGTCTGTCTTTCTTCATTGCCGTCTGTAGCTGTACGATGTGCGTAAATTCGTGGGCTATAACATCCCATAGCCAATCGTGTGTACCACGCAGTGGAGTATTTAATGATGAAATCCAGATATCGATTTGATTATCAAAAAAGTAAGCTGCTCCGTTGGAGTAATCTCTTCGATCTTTTAGGACAATATTGGTTTTAGTATCGGGATCGAAATTATAAAGCTTAGTGATCGGTGAGTAGATTGTTTCGGCGATGCGTGCAGCAGATTGTGCTGAACGGTTATTCCCCTGCTGAAAGTGGATGTTAAAATGCTCACTTTCGATGGTATACCAGTTTAAATGGCTATTGGGGTAATTAAACTGGGAAGGTGAAAGTTGTTGTCCCAACGCAAGGTTAAAGCAGCTACACCATCCCCATAGAACAACTAACAGTACGATATGGAGGTAGCGATTATCCACCTTATTGTACGACTACAATTTTGATCATTTTACGTTCTTGTTGCCCCTTTACGGTTGCGGTAATCATGGCAAAATAGAGCCCGCTGCTCCAGTTTTGTGTAGAGATTTGATATTCTTCTGGTCCACCACCGCTAGTGTTGTAATCTTTATTTAAAATAACCCGTCCACCGGTAGTGATAATTTTAATTTCTATTATTCCCGACCCGTTGGTTTGAAATCGAATATTGGTATGATCATCAGCGGGATTCGGCCAGTTATAGGTTTCTTTTTTTACAAGAATACCATCGGTGGGCGAAGGGGATTGCGTATTATCAGAATTGATGTATCCGCTTATTTTATTCGTAAATGTGTTGCCGTAGCGGCCAGCCCATAAAACTTGGTTTATGTCATCCAGCTTCCAAGCCTTTACATCACCACTGTGACTGATAGCATACAGGGTATTACCATAAATCAGCGGATGAACCGGTTGATTATTTTGATCGGAAACATTGCCCACATATAGCGGAAATCCATCTATCGGTTCGCCACTAGTGTTGTATGCATAGATATTCAATGAAAGACTATCTTGTGTAGGGATGTAAAAGATATTTTCTCCCGATTGTTCAGAGCGAGTTATTAAAGGTGTACCGATGAATTGCGTATTTTGAGGAGGAAAAATAGGGAAGTTGGGGAGTAATGCTTCATTAGTGTTCCGTGCTTCAAGAGCCCCGGTTTCTCGGTTTACGTAGGTGAAATTGATACGCCCATTTTGGTTAATATCGGCGATAGCAGGCCATCCGATATTGGTATTTTGAACAATGGTTTTGGGCTGATTAAAGGTTTCTGAATCAAAAAACAGCAGTTCGGTATCAGACAGGTAATAAAATCCTGACCTATTCTCGCTCAGTTTTATTGCCCCGGTATAATGTCGTTCTCCACTTTTATTAATGGGATAGATGATGTCATCAGGTTTTAACGTAAGCTCCGTGGTAGTAAGTGCCGTATGTTTTTCATTAACCACTAATGATAATTGTTGCGCATTTGATTGTGCAGATTGTACGCTACCATCTGACAAGCTAATTTGCTGGTCCGTAAAATCTGCATATAAGATTTGGCTATCGGCCGAACTCAAAAACGCATCGTTCGCATCGATCAGATTTGTCCACTGTGTATTCCATTGGTTTCCGTTCCACTGCCAGGCTGTAAGTTCAATTTGGGATTGCGTAGGGGCCTCACCCAGAATGAGGCTATTTGCAAGAAAAGGTTGTTGTATAGTTGGGGATTGAAAATCGAAAACCGGATTCGTTTGAGTACCTAAATTTAAAGCGTATGTTGATTGTTGACTGGGTACAATAAGAAAGGAGTCAGAAGATGCAGTGTGAATGGTGAGACCCAGCGGATAGGCTGAAAAGTAATCAGAATTGGCCGATGTATAGGTGGCTTTATCATCAATATTAGAGATTGGAAGACTTTGTGATTGAATGTTATTGGAGGATGCTGGCCGAATGCGAAAGGTGGCAATCGGTTTATTTTGGGAAAAGCCAAAAAGTTCAAAAAAGCTAGTGGCACCAGAGTTACTTTCATTAGAGGGACGGGTATCAGGACCAAACTGGTTTTCATAGAACTGTAGAGTATCTCCATCAAGGGTTACTACCGAGGCATTGTTCCCATCCCACCAGAAGTCAAATGCAGTGCCTCGGGCCTGAGTACTAAAATCATCGTTGGCGGCACGTCCAATATCTTGTGCACCGTCTGCTTCTTCAAGATCTACACCTCGGCGTTGGGGATCATTATTAATTTCTTGATTGGCTATTTCGCTGTTAATAACCGCTTCATCAATGTGCCAGATAAGAATGCCGCCATTAAGAAGACGGTCATCAGCGGTATTTGCGATATCATCGGGTCCCACATCCAATCCTCCTGGCAAGCTCCATTCTGGATTGCTAACATTAGTGACAACTCCCGGAATTAATGATTCTTCAAAGTTATCGGACTGATTGACAAAAGTCTCATCATAATTATTAAACGGTTTGGTTTGAATGGTTCCATCCGATTGCTCAAAAGTTAAGGTAATCCCATTATTTTTGGGATCACGATGACGATTTTCAATTAAAAAATATTCATCGTTGGATAGCGGTATTTTGGCAATACTGTTTTTCTGATGATAGGATGCGGCGGATAGGGCAATTAGGTTTTGATTCGATTTATCAACAGTAAATGGTGTTTGCCATCCGAGAAAAATCTTTTCCCAGGCCGAGGGTTCGGGTGGAAAAAGACCACGATAAGAGAAGAAACTTTCACCGTCCATTAAGCCAAATCGTCCAATTCCAGAACTGCCAGTTTGGGTGTTAAATAAATCAGGTAAACCCAAGAAACTGCCGATTGATGCACAAATAAGTCCATTGGTAGAGAGCTGCAGTACAAACTCATCACCCGATATGTCTTCTCCGCGACGTGAGAGGCTCCGCGGTAGGATCAATGAATTGGTTATTCTAAAAGTGTCATTGTTTATGGGGAAACCCTCAAAATTGGGTTGGTCGAGCAAAGTGCCTAAGGCATCTTTATCTAAAAAAAGAGAAGGAATATCTTGTGGCGTTTTATCAAGGGTTGTTCCCGTTAGTTCGATATCGCGACCTATACCGGCATGAAAAATAGCAAAGGCCGTTTTTTGCGGATCTAAGTCTGAGGTAGAAAAGCCTCCTTGCTGGGCTACAACCTGCCACGTGTCTTTTGTTAATTGAGCAAGCTTTTCATTTGTAAATATTTTACCAGTGGGTGCATACTGCTCCATCTTTTTTGGAAGTTTATAAATATCGGGAAGAACTTGGTAGGTCATATGTAGCTGATGGCCCGAAACTTTCTTAAAGTAATTTTGGGCAAATTTCAGATGTC
>JBEPWP010000027.1:0-14144 GCA_041642355.1 Fodinibius sp.
ATATCCGACGATTGGACATGGTTATTGGCTTTGGGTACGACGATAATATTGACCAGGCCATGGAAACGATTAGGGATGTACTTAATCAGGATGATCGTATTTTGGAAGATCCTGCTCCACAGGTTGCTGTTTCGGAGTTGGGAGGGAGTTCGGTAAATCTTAATGTGCGTCCATGGACTAAAAAAGAGGATTATTGGCCGCTAAAATTTGATCTCACTAAACGAATTAAAGAGCGGTTTGATGAAGAGGGCATTAATTTCCCTTATCCGTCACAAGATGTATATATCCACAACGAGAACTAATTTTTCCCCGTGTAAATTGGGCAATAGTAAAGCCGATCCGTTTGGGTCGGCTTTTTTTATAGAAGGATGTTTTGATATCCCAGATGGATTGTAATAAGTTCCATAGAAATATTATCTTACTTAATCTCTTGAGGAGCTAAGAGTTCAGAAGCAAAATTTCGAATCGCCAAGCGTTATAATAGAGGTACCTGTGGATACTACTATGGAAGAGAACAAGGAAACATCCCAGCATGTGTATGAGGATGAATACGTAATTTTAACTCAAAATAATGAACTTTTCCTGAAAGGGGACGAGGAAGATGATCGCAAGAAACTTTGCGAAGTTAGTCCTGATGACCTAGAGGGTAAGATTACGGAGCTTAAGGAGGCATTCTCGAAGCTCCAGGCGAAAGTTAAAGAAACGCTTGCCGATGATGTTACCCTTCAAGATCTGAATGCGCTTGAAGAAGAGATTGAAAGCAGCGAGGCGATAGGAGATTACGGCGCGTTGGTAGATCAGATTGAAGCAAAAAAATCAGCTCTGGCGGAAAATAATACTGACACAACTGCTGATGAAGATTCTTCTGCGGCAGAGGCTTCGGAGACCCAAACCGAAGAGGCTGCAGAGCAAGAGGAAGCAGATGAAAACATAGAAGAAGTTACTGATGAGGAAACCGAAGCTCAGCCGCAGGACCAAGAGGACGATAAGGAAGTAGTTGCTGAAGAAGGTGATGACGAAACTTCTGATGAAGAAGCCCCCCTCGATTACTATAAGGAGATTGTAAATAAAGCGCAGGAGCTGGCCAAGCAGAACGACTGGTCATACGTTTCGGTAGAGCTTGATAATTTGAGCCATCGATGGGCCGAAGGTCCTGATACCGATGATGAGCAGGTGAAGAAGCTCTACAAAAAGTTTAATGATATTGTTGATGAGTTCGAAGAACGCAAAGAACAGCACTATGCTGAGCTGGAGCAGAAAAAGCAGGAGAACCTGGAAGCAAAGAAGAAGCTGCTCGAAGAATTTGAAGGGATTGTCTCAAATGAGACCTGGACGGCAACACGTCGTGTAAATCAAATGAAGGGCCAATGGAATAGCACGGGCTCATTGCCAAATGGAAAGGAAGAAGACCTTGATGAACGTTTTGAAGAATTACTCGATACCTTTAACGATCATAAAGTAGATCGGTTGGTACAAAAGCGTCAGAAAGAGGAAGACAACCTAATGCTTAAGTTGGCCGTGCTGGAGAAGATGGAAAAGGTTGCGGAGTCGATGACTCACGAGACGGAAAACTGGAAGGAGATCGATGAACGGTTCGATGATCTGACGAAGCAGTGGAAAAAAATCGGTCGTGTACCCAAAGAAAAATCAAATGAAGTATGGGATCGATACAAGAGTGCACAGGATGAGTATTACGACCAGAAGTACAAGTATGATCCGGATCATCAAAGTAAGGTAGATAAGTTTACACATAAGAAGGAAAAAATTATTGAAGAAGCCGAAGCGTTGCTTGAAGAGGATGATTTGGCTACGGCTGCTCGAAAGATAAATAAACTCCATCGACGGTGGAAGAAGGTAGGGAACCTGCCACAGCGTGCCGAGGACAAACTTTGGTCGCGTTTTAAGTCGGCCACCGATGCTTTTAATGAGAAGAAGGCCAATAATCAGGACAAGATTAAAGAGCAGGAGGAAGAGCACTACCAGCAGAAGCTTGAGCTTATTGACAAGGCCAATGAAGTAAAGCATACCGACGATTTTGAGAAGGGCCATTCTCAGATGCAGAGTTTTATGGATCGGTGGAAGAAAATTGGTCCCGTACCACGCGGAAAGTCCGAAGAGATCTGGAAGAAGTTTAAGGGGGCGATGGATGAGTTTTATGACCGTCGTCGTGAGCATTTCAAGGAGGTAAAAGAAGAGCGCAAGGAGAATCTTGAAAAGAAGAAAGAGATTTTGGAGAAGCTGCGTGAGCTTGGCAAGCATGACGATCCTATTGAGGCTGTGGAGATTGCCAAGGGATTGCAGGAAGAGTTTAAAAATGCTGGTTACGTCCCCATTAAGCATAAAAATAAGATGTGGAAAGAATACCGTGAGGCCTGTGATGTAATTTACGATCGCATGCGAGCGGCAAAATCAGGAGATAAATTTGATCAAGAGTTGGCCAAAGCCGATCTAGATCCTGAAGACAGGAGTAAAATTCAAAAGCTGCGCAAAGAGTATAACAAGGTTAAAAAAGAAGCCAAGCAGTTAGAAAAAGAGATCCTGCAATACAAAGAGAAAAAAACGTACTTTAAACCATCAAGTGGTGGAAATAGCTTGCTCGATGAGGTCGAAAATAGAATAGAGGAAGTGGAGCAGAAGCTGGAAGGCAAGCAGGATAAAATGGAATCGATCACAGAAAAGATGGATCAGATTCGTGAGGAATCAGGTGAGTAAGTAGATATTTGCTTTTCTGATTCGTTCTGTCATTATTTATAAAAATTTATAGTTCTGCCGCAGTATTGGGGATGTAGCAGGTGTTGGATTACCGTATTGGGATGGTAGAAGTTTTTATAAATCTGCAGCGGTTAAAACGTTAAATAATGACAATATTTGATGGGAAAAGATAACCAAGAGATAGCTGTTACTTTTTGGGGCGTTCGTGGCTCCACGCCTTGTGCGAATAAAGAAAATATGGAGTATGGCGGGAATACTACTTGTCTTGAAATTAGTGTGCCGGGCACCGACGAAGTGTTAATTCTTGACAGTGGGACGGGTATCCGCAATCTCGGTAATGAAATAATTGACAGAGAGGATAAAATTGAAGGGCGTATTTTTATCACTCATCCCCATTGGGATCACATTCAGGGATTCCCATTTTTTAAACCTATTTACGGATCTAAAAACCATTTTTCTATTCATATGCCCGACCAAGGCGAAGAGGGAGGATGCAAAGATATCTTGGATGGACACCTTACAAAAACGTTCTTTCCTGTTACGCTAGATATGATAGATTCCAATCTAGAATATATTACTCAACCTCGTAAACGGATGCAGTATAATGGCTACGATGTTGATTTTATATTAGCTAATCATACTATTGAAACTGCGATCTATAAAATATTTGTCAATGGAAAAGAGATTGTATTCTGTCCCGATAATGAGCTGGTTGTTAGGGAGACTAAAAAATCTGAATATGATGCGAAGCTCGAGGCTTTTTTGAGCGGGGTGGATCTTTTGATCCATGATGGGCAATACAATCGACAGTCATATATAGAGAAAAAAGGATGGGGACATTCGGCTTGGGAGGATGTTGTGGAACTTGCCGTTAGGCTGGATGTAAAACGTCTTTTTATTACGCATCACGATCCCGACTCTGATGACGAACAGCTTGGTAGCTTGGATGGCCATCTCAAAAAAGAATTTGGATCTCTGTTCGAAGAGATCGCGCTGGCCAAAGAAGGGTATCAGGTTACGTTGTAGGTCATTAGGGGGGGCATTTTTAGTATTTATTAATTATCAGTTATCCTTACCTACGTTAAGAGGCTATTGAGGCAGGCTTTGCTGCAGAATGTTGATCATTTGAGAAGCCCATAAATAAAAAAGGGACATGCCCGAAATGGACATATCCCTTTTGAAATTCATACCATAAAATTGGTATTAGAAATAGAAACGAGCACCCAGTGTGCCATCAATATCAAAGTCGGTTGATGGTGCAAGGTTAAGTATTGGAGCCGCTTCTAAAAATAGGCCTACCGGCGCGTCCTCGAAGAGGTAGTTGATACCGACCGGTATTCTGGCACCGATATATGAGTCGTTCTCACCAAGTACCAGGCGGCCACCCAGCCCATAGTATAAAGGCAAGCTTCCCTCGTCAACATCACTGAATATATCATAATTGTGCCATAGATAGTCTGCCTGTAAGGTAATGGCATCGTACCGCCCGAATGACCATGCAACGCCAACGTCGATAGCATTGCCACCACCGGTCCATGACTTTGCTGTTAATCCCGTAGGTTCGCCTACCATAAAACCAATGCCGAGATCTTGACCGGCCTCTTGTGCATTACTGATAGTGCTTAATGATAGTGTTAGAAAAGCCGCTAAAAAGACAACGGATAATAACTTTTTCATAGATGAATTAATTATTTGAAGTTTGTTTGAGATACTTTCAATGTTAATTAAAATGAAAATAAGGTAGAAAGTTCCGAGAAGATAATGGTGAATTCTTTTTTTCGGGAATTACTCTTCGTGCATGGATACAAAGACTTAACAGTATGCTAATCTTAGAATTTATATACTTACTATTTAAAATTGAGTTAAATATTAGAAGTCATAGAAGTTTCCTATATTAGCCGGCGATTGGGGCACCTAAGTCAATTGGCTTAGCATAGGTTCTCAATGGTTAAAACAATATCTATCTCAATACCTGTGCTTTCTAAATAGCACAGCACTAACCACTAATCAAAACGAACATATCTATCGATTATGAAACGTTACACAAGCATATTTTTTGCTTTATTGATGTTTCCGATGGTAGCATTATCGCAGCATGCTATCACTGGGACCGTCACTGAAGCAGATACTGGCGAACCACTTGCGGGCGCCAATATTGTTGTCGTAGGAACCACGACGGGTGCATCTGCCGATGCCGATGGTTACTATGAAATAGAGGATCTGGAAAACGGAACTTATACAGTACGAACGACAATGGTTGGGTTTGCCGCTCAAGAGAAAGAAGTGACCATTGATGGTTCTGATGTAGAAGTTAATTTTGAAATGGAAGTTTCAAGTCAGTCTTTGCAGGCACTTGAGGTATTTGCATCTCGTTCAGATCAAAATACTCCCGTTGCTTATGCTGAAATTGACCAAGAACAAATAGAAAATCAGCTGGGATCACGCGATCTGCCGTTGGTTCTGAATACCACGCCCTCGGTATATTCCACTAATCAAGGTGGTGGCTCAGGGGATGCACGTATTAATGTACGTGGGTTCTCTCAGGAAAATGTTGCTGTTATGATTAACGGTGTACCCGTTAATGATATGGAAAATGGCTGGGTGTACTGGTCCAACTGGGATGGAATTGGTGATGTTGCTCAATCTATGCAGGTACAGCGTGGTATGAGTAACGTAAATCTTGCTGTTCCTTCTGTGGGTGGTACCATGAATATTATCACCAATCCTGCTGAAAATGAAGCGGGCGGAAAGTTTAAGCAGGAGATTGGGAATGCTGGATTTAAGAAAACAACCGTAGTATTAAATTCAGGATTGATTAATGATAAGTTTGCTTTTAGTGCAGTAGGTGTACGTAAGAACGGTGAAGGTATGGTGGATGGAACTTGGACCGATGCCTGGGCTTATTACTTTGGTGCCTCTTACCAGGTGAATGAAGATAATCGTCTTGATCTGTTTGCTTTGGGTGCACCACAGCGTCACGGACAGCGTTTATATGCGCAAAATATTGGTGCATATAGCCACAGTTTTGCCCGCGATTTGGATTCCTATGATAATGCTGCGCTAAATGAGTTTAACGAGCGTGGCTTTTTCTGGAATAACAACGTTGCTCCGGTAAGCAGTAGTTATGCAGGAAACCAATACATTGGCGACGGTTGGGTTGGAAAGTCAATTCAAGACCGATATTCCCCCAACTTCATTAATGAGCGAGAAAACTTTTTCCACAAGCCACAGGTTAACCTGAACTGGTATTCGCAACTTAGTGAAAGAGTTAGTTTGACAAATGTTCTTTATTACTCCGGTGGAGATGGTGGTGGAACCGGAACCTGGGGTGATATTGAGTGGGATTATAGCGGCCCGGATCGTAGACCCGACTGGGATGCTACTATTGCAGCCAACCGAGCTAACGTTGATGGAAACGGAAATGCGGAATCATTGGGAATTCTTAGAAACAGCCGTAATAACCAGTGGTCGGTAGGTGACATTCTAAAATTGGATATCGACCTTGGTGACCTTCAGATAGGTGCCGGTGTGGACTGGAGAACGGCCGAGATCGAACACTATCGCGAAGTGCGCGATCTGCTCGGCGGTGACTACTATATTTCAACTGCGGATGATTTCAATCCCAATAAGCGTGTTGGTTTAGGAGATAAAATGGCATACAACTTTACCAATACTGTCGATTGGATTGGCGGATATCTGCAGGGTGAGCTTCAGAAAGAACGCTATAGCGTATATGCTACAGCAGGTATTACAAACATTAAGTACACGCACGATAATCACTTTACCCAGGATCCCGATAATCCAGCAGAGAATATCTATCGTGAATCACCCAACATTCAGGGCTATCAAGTGAAAGCTGGTGGATTATATTCATTCACTGATGCAATTGATGGTTTTGTTAACTTCGGTATCATTTCGAAGGTTCCTATCTTTGATGATGTTATAAACGATCAATCCGGTGCTATCAACGAAGATCCTAATAATGAGAAGTATTACTTCTATGAGGGTGGAGTCCGGTACTCAAAGCAAAAGTATGCTATTAGTGCTAACTACTATTTGACTGATCGAAAAGACCGCTCCTTTACTACTGGTGTTGTACAAGAAAACGGTACGGAAGGTATTATCAATATTTCCGGCCTTGACCAGCGCCACAGCGGTATTGAGCTTGAAACGTCATTCAAGCCTACAAACTATCTCCGTTTGGATGTTAACGGTTCATATAACTTCTGGGAGTACAACAGTGATGTAAGTGCTCGTTATCTCGAAGATTATACTCAGAATGATTATGAAACAGTATATCTATCTACTGACGGACTGAAAGTTGGTAACGCTCCGCAGCGTCAGCTGGCTTACACCTTGTCTGTAGATCCTACCGATCGTTTCCACATTCAGGTAGTAGGTAAAACGTTCATCGATCACTATGCTGACTTCGATCCTTTAAGCAGAACATATGATCCGGATACACCAGGCTCAGCGGATCGCGAACAGTCTTGGCAATCACCTAACTATACCGTGTTTGATGCACACATGCAGTACGAGCTGAACGATTTGTTTAGCGGAGCAGATGTGCGTCTATTCTTAAACCTCTACAATCTTTTGGATGAGGTGTATATACAGGATGCTACTGATCATAGTCCATATAATGGATATGACTATGACCACGATGCTGATGATGCAGAAGTTTTCTTTGGCCTACCACGCAGATTTAATGCTGGGGTTACTGTAAACTTCTAAGACAAATTATTACAAGTAGTTTTTAAGGGCAGTCCATTCGGGCTGCCCTTTTTTGTTGCTCAAATTATCGATAACGGTCCTAGTATTTAACAACAATTTCGTAATACGAAATTACTATAGTTTTTATTAAGTTTGCACGCTTAATAAGCAATACCCAATTTGCTGTAAGCTCTTATCCCATTGGGCATTACATACTATTACTTTGCGCATTTAACATTCTTTATCACTAATCAAAACGAACATATCTATCGATTATGAAACGATACTTAACTTTACTGGCGGCAATATTTTTGCTACCGGCAGTTATGTTCGCCCAAGGTACTACTTCCGGTTCTATAGAAGGAACGGTTGTAGATGCTCAAGGCGAACCGCTTCCGGGCGCTAATGTAGTTGCTATACATCAACCTACTGGTACCAGATATGGTACCGCAACTCGACCAAATGGACGCTATTCTTTTAATAGTGTACGTGTTGGGGGACCTTACGAGATACAAGTTACCTTCGTAGGCTTCAATGCGAATAAGAAAGAAATCTCAGAAGTGCAGCTGAGCGAAACCGTTGAGGTGAATTTTACCATGGAGGAAGGTGGCATGACGCTTGATGAAATTTCAGTCGTTGCCCAAGCTGATGAAACCTTTAACCGTGATCGAACGGGAGCTGGTTCTAATATCAGCAGTCAACAAATTAGTGAGACACCAACGTTGTCTCGTTCTCTTGGCGATTATACGAGATTGACCCCTCAAGCAACCGGAGGTGGAAGTTTCGGTGGTGATAATGACCGTTATAATAACTTACTTGTTGATGGTGCTACCATGAATGATGTGTTCGGATTGGGTGAAGGAACGCCCGGTAGCCAGGCAGGCGTAAGTTCTCCAATCAGTATTGATGCTATTGAAGAGTTCAATGTTGATATTGCACCATACGATGTTACTAACAATAACTTTACGGGTGGACAAATTAATGCTGTTACTAAAAGTGGTACTAATACATTCACTGGTTCTGCATATTACCAGCTGCGAAATGAAAGTTTTGTTGGGAATTATGTAACTGAAGATGGTGAAACATCTGAAGACGTTACTTCCTTTGATGAACAATACCTTGGTGTTACGGTAGGTGGACCCATTATTGAAGATGAGCTTTTCTTTTTTGTAAGCGGCGAGTTTAAAAGAGAAACTTCACCTATCACTGGTGGACTTATAGATAGTGGACAGGATAACAGTTTTGATATGTATCCTTCTACATTCGAGCAAATTAGTGAAATTGCCCAAAACCAGTATGGATATAATCCGGGCAGTTTTGGAAATGACATTGATCAGACACAAGATAATAATAAGTTACTTGCTAAATTAGACTGGAATATTAATGATGATCATAAGTTAACCTTTCGTTATAATCACGTAGATGCTACTGATGAAGAAGGACTTGGAAGAGGTACTTCTTCATATAGCTTTTCAAATCGCCAGTATGATTTTAACAGTACACAAAATTCTTTTGTTGCTGAACTGAATAGTAGTTTTGGCAATAACATGTCCAATACCTTCCGGGCAGTATATACTCGTATCCGAGATTCACGAGATGTTGTGGCTGAGCCTTTTCCCCAGGTAAGTGTGAGTTTAGGCTTCCCTGAGAAGAGTGGTTTTGGTAGTATCGATATGGGTATTGATCGATTCTCACAAGCAAATGCCTTGGATCAGGACCTCATAGAGATTACGGATAATTTCACCTACATCAGTGGAAACCACGAGTTTACGATCGGTACCAGTAACCAGATCTTTAAGTTTCGAAATCTATTTGTTCAGGATGACTTTGGAACTTATGAGTTCAGAAGTATCAGTGATTTCGAAGATGGTAATCCTTATTCTTATAATTATAGCTATTTATTAGAAGGAGGTAATCGCGCAGCAGAATTTAATGCTATACAATTAGGCGGTTATGTTCAGGATGAATGGACCGTGCAACCTAACTTGAAGTTGACATTTGGTTTGCGGGTGGATGTCCCCATTATGCCGGATGACCCAACATATAATCCTGATGTTGCCGATGCTTTTCCGGGCTATAGCACAGATCGCGTAGCGAGTGGAAATGTCCTCTGGTCACCTCGCTTCGGTTTTAACTGGGCACCTGATACCGGCGAATACACTACGCAAATTCGCGGTGGTGCAGGAATTTTCTCAGGAACACCTCCGTTTGTATGGATTTCTAATCAATACAGCAACACAGGTGCTGACTATGGACGTATTGATGTAAATGATTATGAGGACGATAATGGTCAATTCGTAGATATTGGAGGAAATGGCTTCTTTAGTCCTGATCCTAATAACCAGCCCACACAGGGGCAAAATATTAGCACAACTCAAACTACTGAAGTTAATTTAATTGAAGAAGATTTTAAGTATCCACAGGCCGCTAAGTTTAACTTGGCTGTAGACCAGGATCTTCCTTATGGAGTAACTGCCACCTTGGAAGGTATCTATTCCAAATCTATTAATGCGGTAACTTATCGTAATATTAATTTAGGTCAAACAGGAACAACCCCTTATGGTCGACCTATTTATGGAGATGTTTTCGAAGGACGCTATGGAAATGCATCTGGAAATCCTAATCGAATTGATCCTCGCTTTACAAATGCATTAGTATTGGACAATACTGATAAGGGCTATAACTACAGTATTACTGCTGAGTTAAGTAAACAGTTTGATTGGGGATTGCGCGCAAATCTTTCATACAATTACAATCGTGCTGAAAGCGTTAATAATGGTACATCCAGTCGCGCCATCTCAAACTGGCAATACAATGAGAATAAAGATGTAAACGATCCTCGAATCGGTACGGCCGACTTTGAGCGACGTCATCGTATTTTGGCTAATGTGGGATACACCTTCTCTTGGGCGGAACGTTTCCGTACTACAGTATCTGTTATTTATGATGGACAATCTGGTTCTCCTTACAGTTGGATCTATGACGGAAATGCTAATGGTGATACCCGTTATGATAACGATCTCGTTTATGTGCCTGCTTCAGAGGATGAAATTATCCTTGATAGTGGGAATTGGAATGAAATGAATGACTTCATTAGTAGTCATTCTTCATTAGATGATTATCGTGGTGAAATTGTGCCTCGTGGTACTGCTCGGGAACCTTGGACAAACTTCCTTGATTTTCGTATTAATCAAGAAATTGAAACCTTCAGTGGTCAAAAGCTTGAGTTGACAGCAAGTATGTTTAATGTTCTCAACTTCCTTAACAATGAATGGGGGAAGAGAGAATATGTTTCGTATAATAATTATCGTATTTGGACTATTAAGGAGTACGATAATGTAACGGGTAAACCGGTTATATCTTTTGATCCAGAAAATGCTTCAGAAGATGAAAGGTTTAGCACTACAAATATAGGTTCCAGATGGCAAATGCAGATTGGTCTTCGTTACTCGTTTTAACGAATTGCCAATAGTCTAATTTTCCAAAGGGCAGTCCATTCGGGCTGCCCTTTTTTTATTTTAAATCATTTCACAAAACACAGCTGTGATGCGTCAAATAAAATAATATCTTTGTGAAGTAATGATTTTGCCCGAAACCCAATATTCAATGAATTATTTTACGCAGTTTATGAAACGACGTGTACTAGCGATTATATTATTGACAGTCTTTGTTGGTGTTGTTGGTTGTGCTAATCAACAGCAAACTAATACCCCTAAAACATTATTAATTTCCTTTGATGGGTTTAGCCACAATTACCTTGAAAAGGTGAATACGCCTAACTTTGATGCGCTGGTGGTCAATGGCGTGCAGGCCGAGGGGCTCATCCCCGTTTTTCCCAGCAAGACCTTTCCCAATCATTATTCCATAGCCACCGGATTGTATCCCGAAAATACCGGCTTTGTTAATAATACTATGTATGATCCCGAGTGGGATGAGTGGTATCGTATTGGTGATCGTGAGGCCGTGGAGGATGGCAAGTGGTATGGCGGAGAGCCGATCTGGAATACGCTTGAGAAGCAGGGTATAAAAACCGGAACGATGTTCTGGGTAGGTTCCGAGGCCGATATTCAAGGCATGCGTCCCACCCACTGGAAAACCTATGACGACGACATGCCCGGCAAAGCACGCATCGATACCGTTATGAAGTGGATGGCCGATTCAGGTGATCAAACCGTAGATTTTGCTACGCTTTATTATAGTGACGTCGACAGTAAGGGACATTACTACGGAACGGAATCCGATTCGGTAAAGCAGGCCATTAAGCGGGCTGATCGGTTGATGGGCTACCTCAAAAAACAAATGAGAGCAAATGATCTGTGGACAAATACTAATATTATTATTGTTTCAGATCACGGGATGACTGATTTATCAGCCGATAAATTAATCCGACTCGATGAAATTATTGATATGGATGATACCAAACGCGTCAACTGGGGACCCATGACCGGTATTCAGCCCAAGGAGGGAGAGAAGAAGGAGATGTATCAGGCCTTAAAATCTGCCGAGGAGAACTACCGCGTGTATAAAAAAGAAGATCTGCCCGAGCGTTATCATCTAAAAGATCATCGGCGCGTGGAAGATATTATTATGGTAGCTGATTTAGGATACACGATTTTGGATGAGGATTATAAGGAGGATTTTATAGAGTCGCTGCCCCGTGCTACCCACGGATACGACAACAATGAAAAAGCCATGCAAGCCTTTTTCATTGCTCACGGACCGGATTTTAAACAAGACGAAAAAGTTGGGGCTTTTCAGAATATTCACATCTATGAGCTTATTAATCATTTAATGGATACTGAACCAGCACCTAACGACGGTTCACTCGATAGCGTAAAGGTACTGTTGAAGTAGTATGTTTAAGGTAATAGTACTTTTAAAGCTTATAGCTTACTGTATCTGGGGAATATAGTTAAGGCTATACGCCGTTTACACTATTAACTATAGTCATTATATAGCCAATACTCTGTTAGCCTTATAGTTATAACTATATACCTCTTATATCAGTAGAGAGGTTCTAAATCGCATTATTCTAATCCGCTACAGACATACACCAAGGTTTCGGGGTGCCAAGCTATATTCTCCCTAAAATTAGAAAGAGGAACTTTTAAAATAGAGTCGAATTCTGATTCAAAATGTATCTTTCCCTGTTTGGAGAGGAAGAACAAGCTTGTACAACGAAGTTTTAACGCAGTAATGATGGGATCAGAAATTCTCCTGAAATCAATTTTATATTTCTCGTTACGTAGCTCAGCTGAGTAACGAATTACCAGGTGATAGGGAGCATACTTTAGAAGTGGGGTCTATCAGTTTGAAAGATTGTAAAATGGGGTTCGGGGCGAATCGCGGGAAACACTAAGGAAAGGGTTACAAACGGTTTAGAGCGAGATATTAATGTGAGCTCTAAATAGATCAAAATCTACGATTCCCCCGACAGTTTTTGAGTTCATTTTTTGCTGACAAAAAATGGACATCCACAAAATAGATGAGACTTTGCACTGTTGCATAGTACCATTTACAGGATATGCAAAGTACTGTTCATGCTTATAGGGGTTAATTTTAGGTCTGTATATCATATCCGCAGCTTATTTTGCTGCTCAAGGTGTTTGAGTAGTCTGCTCAGACTGTTTGTAGTACTAAGTATATAGACTTTTGCTCTTGTTGCACAGATGGTCTAATGGACAAAGAGTCTGTATAGCTGTGATCCCAACAACCATGACAGGGATTAAAACGCAGTCAGGGTTTACATCTTAAAGCATAAAATTAAGAGTCCATCTAAATAAGTTTTAGCAGACATAAAACGTTGCATCTATCCCCAGAAGCCGTGATATTTAGTCCAATTTTGTAAACACCAAAGAATTTTTGAAATCCAATGGCATACGTAGTAACAGAACCGTGCATCAACTGTAAATACACCAACTGTGCGGCCGTTTGTCCGGTTGATGCTTTTCGGGAAGGGCCTAACTTCCTCACCATTGATCCCCTCGAATGTATCGATTGTGATGCCTGTGTGGCCGAGTGTCCGGTAGAAGCAATTTATCCCGATGACGAAGTGCCCATGGAGTGGGAGCATTACATAGATCTAAACGAACGGTTGGCTGAAGAATGGAACGATCATATCATCAATCAAACCAAAGAAGACTTGCCGGACGCCGATGAGTGGGCAGAAGTAGAAGATAAGCGTGAGCATCTCCAGGAAACCTGGGACTAATTTGTTACTGGTTATTAGTTATTTGTATTAAAAACCCAATAACCATTGAGAAATAACTGATGACCATTTATAACAAGTCGTATAAAAGTGCCTTACGAAATTAAAACCAGAGATAAAACACTCGACCTTTCCTCTCCAAAAATAATGGGGATTTTGAACGTAACGCCTGATTCCTTTTCTGACGGCGGGGAATATAATGAAGTTGAATCGGCATTGGGGCGTATTGGGCTAATGATTTCACAGGGCGCTCATATCATTGATATCGGTGGGGAATCCACTCGTCCTGGCTCCGATCCTGTTACCGAAGCTGAAGAGCTCGATCGCGTACTTCCTATCCTTGAAAAAGCAATCCCTCAATTTCCCGATACCTTTTTTTCCATTGATACCACCAAATACAGGGTGGCTGAAGAAGCACTTAAACTGGGTGCGCACTTTGTTAATGATGTAAGTGGACTCCAAAAAGAGCCGCGATTTATTGATTTATGCGTGCAGTATAAGGCTGCCTATG
>JBEPWP010000028.1:0-13952 GCA_041642355.1 Fodinibius sp.
AAAACCTAAACTACGCACAACATCTTAAGCACCCCGAACTGTCTAATCACTTAGCTGTTATTTTTGATCGCTTATCCGACGGGAAAAATAAGTTTTCGCTTAGTCCCAATGTTACCCTTCATTTATTCAACGGGATGTTCAAGAATTTTAACCCGGTCAATTTGGAAGCCCATTACATTTTCCACGATGCCTTTTCACCAGATGCAAACCCAGAACTATGGACCGGAAAAACGTTTAAAAAGTTAGGGGATTTTAGTTCAGACAATGTAGTACTGACGACCTATTGCGCTGCTTCCAAGGCACAAGGTGCTATGGCTTGGGCCGGATGGAAAGTAGCTAAAACACAGGGTGCATTGGGGAAACGGGAGATGATTGTTGCGTCGCTCGATGAAGAGTCGATTTCTAACTTCAAACGTATCAACGAAGAACGCTACACCAACCGCTACGAAGAAGGCGATTTTGATTAAATAATAAAGCTTATCCTCGTTCCGTACCTCCTGTGTGGAACGTATTTGGGACATTCGTCCGACTTCAACCCCAGCATTCGACAAAGATTACTTCCCCTTCTCTTGGTTTTGAAACCGACGCAGCAGTCTACCCAAAAACTTATCCGTATATACCCTGTTGATATGTCCCATATCTGCCAGTAAAACCAACCGCTCTTTACTGCGCGAAAAGGCTACATTCAACAGGCGGGGTACTGCCAGACCATTTTTTTCCTCGTCAAACGGACGCACCGAATAGTGTCGACGTCGACCATATTGTTGCTCACCACTCATAACCGTATCAAAAATAATTACGTCTTTTTCTCGGCCCTGAAAGGTGTGGATAGTTCCAACCTCGATCATCCCAAAATCGTTTTCATATAACTCATTGCGGATATCATAGACAGTGCTCCGAAACGGCACGATAATCCCAATCTCATCCACCGGGACATGATTTTTGAGCACCAATCGTTTTACCATTTTCACTACAATATGCATGTGTACTTCATTGACGGGACTAAATCCCCGGCCCTCATCATTTTGCGTTAACACAGGCCCATACTTCTGACTGTCAATTACATTTACGGTAGGCGTAGTACTTTCCTGAGGCGTAATAGCGGGATCAAGTGACTCTTCAGCATCTGCTGTTTTCAATCGTCCTTCATAAAATACCGTACTAAGTACCTCAGCCAGGTCTTCATTTAACCGGTATTGCGTATCATAAAAAGTAGTAAGCGGACGATTTTGATCGTGCCAAGCAAACAGATCTTCTGTGGTATCAGCCTTGGAGGCAAAAGTGAAAATATCATCCTCTAAAAACTTGCGGGCATGCGCATCATCCGTCAACGCAATGGGCGGCAACTGCATAGGATCGCCCACTACCACAATGTGCGACTTCGCCTTAGCCGCCAGCACCATCAAATAAGGTAAGTTTGCCATCGACGCCTCATCAATCACCACCGCATCAAACGTTTGACCATCAAAAAGATCCGAAGTACAAACCTTGGCCAGCGTCGTTGCTACAAGCTGCATCTTCTCGAGTTCCACACGCTCGTTTACGGTAACAAGCCGATCAATTTTCTCCTCCAGTGCCGCTTCTCCACCATGTTCCTCCACGCGTTTTCCCAGCATGCCAATACGCTCATCCAACTCTTTAGGCACTAATTCACCATGCTCCATCAGGTTATCAATCTCCTTTTGCAACTTCTGATATTCGCCCAACAGATTATCCAAATTACCGGCCTTCTCGCGACCCTCCTGTTTTTTTTGCTCTACATGTTGATCAAAAAGCACATTAGCCAATCGATCACTTTCCAGCGCCATCTCTCCAAACCTCGTAACTTTATCTTCGAGGTGTTCCTTCTCTACTGAGGTTAAAGCCTGTAATGCGCTGAGCAATCCCACATCCACCGCGCGATTGGTATTAGCCGCAAAAAGTACGCGTTTCCCCTTGATCAAATAATTAGCAATCATAAATCCCAGCGTGGAGGTCTTGCCCGTGCCCGGTGGTCCCCAGACATAAAGCACCTCATTTTGCAAGGATTTTATAAGAGACTCATGCTGAGATTCATTACGCCTACTATCATCCAGCACGCGCGTCTCTTCATTACTTTCGTGATGTTTTTTGGGATCCGGGTAAAAAAGACGCCCCATCCGCTTTCGGACCTCCTTATTCTTGGAATCACGTAGAGTTTCCAGCTCCGAGCGCAACCTTTGAAGGACAAAATCATTTTCCCACTCCAACTGTACTTTGGGTAAAGTCGATCCAAAATTATGCGGGAAATCGAGCACTACCTTGTCATCCTCAACCGTAACCGGATATAGCTCCAACTCATCATCATGATCTTCCATCTCCCCCTTGATTACTTCGGCAAAACGAAGAGAGGTATTGCGCGACTCAAACTCATAATAAAACGTATTCGGGGGATGATCATCACGTCGCTTGCCATCAAACAGCACATCTCGAGCCGGTTTTTCACGCACCGTCTCAATCTCAGAGGAAACCGCCTCAATCGCTCGCTCTAACAACTTTTTTAGCTTCTTATCTGTCATTTAATTAATCAAAATTATAAATCTTCCAATCTTTATTACCAGAAACGGCAAACGGCAGATGTGATACAAAACGACTCTACGTTTCACGTTTGCCATCTTAAATCTCCCTATTGGTCCCATAATTCTGCACGAATAGTATCCGCACTTTGCTGTGAAATAGTGTACTCCAATTTAATGCGTCGCCGCTCGGGAATTTTCTTTTCCACTAATTTAGCACTTTCAGTAGTGTACAAAATCAAATCAGTTTCTCGAACAAATAGCGGTAGTGACTCTCCATACGTTGCCCCCGCCACAAACGAGCCACCAAAACCAACACTAGATTTTAGCTGATCAATAATCTTGGGAATAGACTGATCATCAGCGGTAACCAATCCAATCGTATCAATAGCCGCACGATCTACTATCGACAGCAGTGTATCGGGATTAATACTGTACACGATAGGCAACAGGCGTCCTTTTTCCCCAAACTCACGAAACTTATTAACCAACTGCACCGGGACAAAAAGGGCATCAAATTTAACAGTTTCGTTGTACTGTGTGTCATTAAGCACTTTACTGCGAACGCCTACCTCATTCTTTATAGCACTAGCAAGCATGGCTCCAAGCTCGTCGGTTTCTCCGATGCTGGCACAGGTTTCGATGCGATCGGGCCAGTCCATAAAACTCAATTGCTCCTGAAATAGCTCATCAATTTCTGATTCGTCCAAACCATATCCAATGAGTTCTTCGAGCAGCTTACGCATCTTTTCGGCGCCAATTTCAAGCCGGTCTGCTTTATCTAAATTTGTATTCTGTCGCTCAACGATAAAACCTTTGCCCCGTTCTCCACGAATGAGCCCTTCGTCAGCTAAAATATGATACGCCTTACGCACGGTATGGAAACTCGACTCCAGTTGTTGCCCCAACTCCCGCGTCGACGGCAATGTTTCGCCTACTTGGAACTGTTTAGTGGCAATCATCAGCCGGATACGATCGGCAATATACTTGGCAGAGGTTTTCATCTAAGATCAAAACTTAAAAAATTACAATGTACACAAGATAGGTGTTTTAGTGCTGATTCTCATTGATGATTTTAATAGAAAAAGGTCTGCTCCTTGACCAGGAATAGACCTCTTAAGACAATAAATAAAGAGTCTAGAATTGCCCCCAAAGAGGGATAGTTGCAATTCCCTTTTTTCTTTCTAACATTATTTTAAAATACTGGGATTAGCACATATAATTACACAAATTTTTAATTCATTAACGAGAGGATTACGATCAAGTTAAGCAAAAATATCAGCTTATCACTTTTAGCATCCGGATTCTTCCTGTTCGGACTTATCAGCATGTATACAGGAGTATTTGATGGTGTTGATCGGATGATCCTGGATTATAAATTCCGCTATTTTCAGCAAGAGGATCCCAACAAAAAGATAGTACTAGTATCTATTGATGAAAAAAGTCTTTCCTATTTTAATAGCAACGGGATGTACTGGCCCTGGCCGCGTGAATTTTATCAAATTGTGACAGATTATTTTAATCAGTCGGGATCCGAGCTTATCATTTATGATATCCTGTTTGATACGCCCGATTTCGATCGTCGAAATTTATCGGGAACAATGACTGATCAACGTTTTTTACAATCACTTGAACGTAGCGGCAATGGTGTTCTAGCTTTTAAGTCTACAGAGAATGAAAGTTCTGCGGTCGATCTGTCTGTAAATAACGAGCCACCCATCCAACATTACAGTATTAATAATAACCCTCCCTATCAAGAGCCACACCTATTAACATCAAAACCTCTTAATCAATTTGCCAACGCAGCCACGGGACTTGGCAATACAGTTTTAAGCCCCGATGAGGATGGACTCATTCGCTCAGTGCACCTTTTCGATAGTCTGGCTCACAAGGGATTTGTTCCCACCCTTTCGATGGCGGCCTACTTAGAATTGCAACCGGACTCCGTTTCTCTTTCATGGAACGATAAAGGACTCCGTATTGGGAACCAGAATATTCCCCTGCAAGACAATGGTGATTACCTCATCAACTGGTACAACAAAGGAGGTGTTCAGGATGGAACCTTCCCCTACTACTCATTCCAGGCTATTGTCAAAAGTGCCATCCAAAAACAACGTAACACTGATGCTGAGGTGTTAGTCCCACCCTCGGTATTTGAAGATAAAATTGTAATCGTAGGCGCTTCTGCCGCTGGACTAGGAGACATCAAAAGTACACCAATGAGTTCGCTAGAGGCATTTCCAGGGATGGAAATTCAGGCGACAATACTAAATAATTTAATTGGTGACAATTTCATAAATCAGCCACCAGCCTGGATTACACTGTTGATAATGCTGTTAATCTCCATCGGCATTCCCTTCGTTATTTCATACTTGCGGCCTGCAAAAGGTGCATCTGCAATGACGGGAATTGTAGTAATAATCATTGGCATTGGATTAGCACTTTTTATTTATGAACGCATCTGGTTTTCTACGGGACTTTACCTAATAATGGCAACCTTTGCATATAGTGGATCTGCGGCTTATAAATACTTTGCCGAGGAGAAACAAAAAAAGGAAATTCGATCTGCTTTTGGTCAATATGTCCAACCCGAATTTGTTGAACAGCTTATTGCCCAGCCCGATTTGCTCAAACTAGGTGGACAGAAAAAGCGACTAACCGTTCTTTTTTCTGATATCGCTGGTTTTACAACGATCTCTGAGAAAAAAGAACCGGAAGAGCTGGTCGCTTTTCTTAATGAATACCTGGGAGCAATGACTGATATTATTTTTGAGCATTCGGGTACGGTAGATAAATATATTGGTGATGCTGTAATGGCATTCTGGGGTGCCCCCATCGGTCAGGATAATCATGCCGAGCTAGCCTGCCGAAGTACCTTAAAAATGATGAAAAAAGTTGAAGAGTTAGCTCCGCAAGATACGAACATCCATTCAAGATTTGGTATTGCAACCGGGGACATGATTGTCGGAAATATTGGATCTTACAATCGCTTCAATTATACGGTGCTTGGCGACACCGTAAACTTAGCCGCTCGACTCGAAGCCGCTAACAAAAAATTTGGAAGTAATACCATGATTGCCGAGCAAACTTACGAGGAAGTCAAAGATATTTTTTACGGTCGGCAACTTGATTTACTAGTTGTAAAAGGCAAAACAAAACCGGTACGAGTGTATGAGCTAATGGGAGAAAAGTCAGACCAAAATACTGAAAAACTCGAGCACATCATTTCAAGGTATCAAAAAGGGATAGATTTTTATTTTAACCGAGAGTGGGACCAAGCGATCAAGAAATTTCAAGAGGTCTTGACCTTAAAACCTGGAGACGGACCTTCTAAAACCTATATCAAGAGATGTCAAAAATACAAAGAAGAACCTCCAGCAAAAGATTGGGATGGAGTATTTCATTTAAAAACTAAATAGGGAATTATGATACGCAAATACATTTTAATATCGCTGCTAATACTATTCGTTACTGGAGTTACAGCATTTGTAAAACAGGCCGATGATTTAACTATTAAAAATACCGTAGATATGCGGAATGGGCCGGGATCATATTATGAACTTATCCTCCGCTTAAATTCTGGGGTAGAAGTTACCGAAATTGATCAGCAGCAACAGTGGTTGAAGGTCAAAACAAAACAAAAAGAGGGATGGATTCCCAAACGGGCGGCTTATGTTGATAAGCCAAAGAAAACATCACCCAATCAGGACGAAGCAGTGCCTGATGCACAAGCCGCTTTTGAAGAACTTGATAGTAATGCAGACAGTACAACCCAAGAAGATCCCTACGCTTCACCGGCACAGGTTGCCGCTGCTGTTAAAGGTTTTGCAACTGACTTCACTTCAAGTAAAACCGGCGATAAAGAAAACGCACTGCTTAATGATTTTACGGATTTTTTTGACCCAACTGCCTACCAACGCTTCCGCAAAACACGACTCCAGAATTGGAGTTGGCAACAAGCTCAGGACCGATTTGAAATCAATCCCAATGAAGTGCCGGAAATAAACCCTCTACAAGAACGTGCCGGATGGGGAATTGCTAACGTTATTGCCCAACAAGGATTGGTTAACAATCGAGATTTGCAGCAATACCTCACACATGTGGCTTTAATTTTGACAGAAAACTCCCATCGTTATGAAACCCCCATACGGGTTTATGTACTTGATACAAACGAAATAACCGGCTATGCAGCTCCCAGCGGAACTATTTTTGTTTCAAAAGGGGCATTACAACTTATGCAGAGCGAAACTGAATTTGCCTTTTTTGCAGCTCATGAGATAGCCCACATTGTCCATAATCACGGAATCAAAGAAAGTGAACGCCGCGAAACCAGAATTAAAGCAGATGAACGCTTTCAAGAACTCAACCAAGAGCTGGGAGAAAGCAGTGCCAAATATGAAGAGGCTGAAGAGAATTTAAACGAGCTAGCGAACGAAATGTATGAATATACAATCAAAGACCGGCTGGAGGAATACGAATTTTCAGCGGATTATTGGGGTATTATATATATGTACCGTGCAGGATACCATCCCAATGGGGCACTCCATCTACTTCGACGTATAAGCAAAAATAAGGGAGATTTTCAGGATAGAATTGGCCATGCTAAGTGGAAAGGAACTTCGTTGAGAGACCGTATTATTAGAATTAACAGTAAAATAAGTGACTTTAATCTACCCCGAAACTTTGGCCACAATTATCAACCTACCTACCAGCAAAAAATTAGGACTCTTGATAACTAATCATTTCCTATATTTTTAAAGCACTGCGATAATCTGCCGTTTTATACTGATTTTTTCTAATTCCTAACTTCTTTTTTCTACCAGCTTTTTGAGTTCTGAAACGAGCATCAATGATTCGATGGGCGTCATCCGGTTGGGATCACAGGCCTCTAACTTATCGATCAGCTGTTCAGTGTTTGGGTCGAGCTGCGCCTGAAACAGAGAGGGCTGAGTTATCTGTCCCTGCTTTTCCATCTCTTTAGCAGCTTTTTTAACAGCAGCTTTCTTTTTCTTGGCGCCCTCTTCAAGCGTGCCATTGCTGTCTGTGAGATCCAGGCTGTGATTTTCGAGGTTGGAGAGAATCTCTTTCGCCCGCTCTATTACAATAGACGGCAAACCGGCCATATCGGCTACCTGAATACCGTAGCTGTGATCGGCACCACCACGGACTAACTTGCGCAGGAATATCACCTTGTCATCGTGCTCTTTTACCGAAACATTGTAATTGACAATATGGTCGTACATATTTTCGAGCTCATTCAACTCGTGGTAATGCGTAGCAAATAACGTCTTAGCTGCCACTGATGGCTGATTGTGCAAGTATTCTGCCAGTGCCCAGGCGATACTAAGTCCATCAAACGTACTGGTTCCACGCCCCACTTCATCCAACAGTATCAACGAATTACGGGTGGCGTTATTCAAAATATTAGCAGCCTCATTCATCTCAACAAGGAAGGTACTTTCGCCCGCGGCCAAGTTATCCGAGGCTCCAACACGCGTAAATATCTTATCTACCAAGCCGATATGTGCTTCCTCGGCCGGCACAAAACACCCAATCTGTGCAAGCAGTACAATTAAGCCCGTCTGACGTAAAATAATGCTTTTACCCGCCATATTGGGACCAGTAATAATCAGGATCTGCTCATCCTCATTTTCGACGTGTATATCATTGGGAATAAACGGATCACCAGGCGGCAGGGTCTTCTCCACTACCGGATGACGTCCTTTCGTAATATTAATTTTTTGATCATCGGCAATAGCGGGCTTACAGTAATTATTTTTATAAGCTACCTCCGCAAAACTCTGCAGGCAATCCAGCTCGGCAATAGCCTGGGCCACCTGTTGGACCTCCTCTGCAAAACCGGCAATCTCAATACGCAATTCTTCAAATAGATCATATTCCAACCCTTTACTCTGTTCTTCAGAAGACAGTATGCGCTCTTCGACTTCCTTAAGATCCGGTGTAATATAGCGCTCGGAATTCACCAACGTCTGTTTGCGGATAAAATGTTCGGGCACCTTATCGGCATGTGTATTGGTCACCTCGATATAGTAGCCATACACCTTGTTATAACCGATTTTTAGTGAATCAATGCCCGTTTCTTCGGCCAATTCGTTTTTTATATCAGCAATATAATCCTTCCCATTACGCGCTATATTTCGGAGTTCATCCAACTCATCGTTATAGCCGTCTTTAAAAATATCGCCGTCACGGATGCTCGTAGGCGGATCTTCGACGATAGCCTCTTCAATCTTTTCCTGCACTTCAATAAGCAGCTTAAGCCGCTCCAGGATATCATTGAGCAGATACTCATCAAGATGGTTAAATTGTGATTTTAGAAGAGGGGTTTGTGCTAAGGAATCTTTTAATTTCACCAGATCACGCGGATTGGCACGTCCTACGCAGATTCGTGAAATCAAGCGCTCCAAATCTCCTATTTTCTCAAGCTCTTCGCGTACCTTTTCTCGGACATCGTGATTGACATTCAATGATTCAACGGCATTCAAACGCGCACGAATTGGCTTCATTCGCTTAAGCGGGCGCATGATCCACTTGCGGAGCAGTCGTCCGCCCATGGCCGTTTCCGTATCATCCAAAATAGCAATCAGCGTTCCTTCGCTACCTTCGGTATTCTGGATGGTGGTCGTCAGCTCGAGATTGCGTTTGGTGGAGCCATCCAACGACATAAAATCGTTGCTCTCAAACTTCTGTATGCGCTTAATATGTCCCAGTGAGGCCTTCTGTGTCTCCTGGATGTAATGCATCAATGCACCAGCCGCCACATGGGCTATTTCCAAATCCTCCACGCCAAAGCCTTTAAGCGAGTGCGTCTCAAAGTGATCGGTCAGCAGATCATATCCATATTCACCTTCGTACACCCACTCTTCAATAAACGTCATATTATAATCAAGTAGAAACTCGGGCACGTTGTTTTTCAAGTTCTGCGGCAACAATAACTCGGCCGGAGCAATCGACTGCATCAGATCATCGAGCCGATCTTTCGCAACCTGACTCACCGAAAATTCCCCCGTTGATACGTCAGCAAAAGCCGCGCCAGCTGTCTTGCCATCCCAATAAACCGCCACTGCATAATTATTCCGCTTGTGCTCCAACAATTTTTCCGACATCGTCACGCCAGGGGTCGTAATCTCAGTGACTTCGCGGTTGACAATTTTGCGGCCCGCTTTTTTTGCTTCGGATGGATTTTCAACCTGATCACAAACCGCAACCCGGTAGCCTTTCTTTACCAATTTGGGAAGATAGGTATCGAGTGCGTGATGAGGGAAGCCCGCCATTGGAGTCTGATCACCCCCGTTATTTCGTTTGGTGAGCGTGATGCCCAGCTCCTTGCTAACCAATTCGGCATCATCAGCAAAACACTCGTAAAAATCACCCACGCGAAAAAGTAATATAGCGCCCTCATTTTCTTCCTTTATTTGATGATACTGACGCATCAACGGGGTTAAAGACTTAGACTTGGTACTCATTAACGACAGTTATTTTTGTGCTTAATAGTTAATTTCGTAACGTTAGAACGACTGAGATCAAAATCAGATTAGCATAACAAAAGCGAAGCCTGTAACTTTCGCCATCTTATTAATTTAGTATTCATTGATCAGTGCAGAAGTATAAGGATTTCTGGCGGCTCATCGTAAAATTGCTTAAAAAGAAAGATGTCTTTTTTAATGCTTCCGCTATTACATTTAACCTGTTTATTTGTGCCATTCCCTTTATCCTGCTGATGATCTCGATCATTGGTTATATTCTGTCGTACGAAAAAGCATTTGCCGAAATCTTACGCTACGGGAGAGAACTTTTTCCCAGCTTCACCTACGAAACGCAATCCGGCGACGTGTACCGTGGAGCCATAACCCTCGAGACACTGCTCGAACCGCTCATCGGGGCCCGACGTATCTTTGGAATTGTGGGTACTATCGTCCTTATCTTTTTCTCCCAAGGATTTTTTCACACCCTTAAACACGTAGTATTCGATATTTTTGAAATTGAAGACCGTCGTCATCCTATCCTGGAGATGGTCTATAATTTTTTCACTTTTGGACTTGTTGGTGGAGCCTTCCTGTTTTTTAGCCTCGTCATTTCACTGGTATCACTGGTATCAATTGATACCTTTTCACTGCCCTACACCGACATCGTCTTTGAACTTAGCTGGGTTTATGAATGGCTAAACCTACTTATCCCCATTCTCTTTACGCTATTCCTGTTTTATATCATCTTTCGATATATAAGCGAAAAACGCATGAAACCGCAGGTAGCATTTTTGGCGACCGCGGTATATACAATTCTTTTTGAACTTGCTAAAATGGGGGTCGGCATCTACCTGAATTACGCCTTAAGTTCCTATCGCTATTTTTATCAGGGATATACGATATTAGTTATTATTGGAATTTGGGCTTTCTATTCAGCTATACTTTTTGTGTTTAGTACAATCATTGCTAAATCATATCAAGAGGTATTTCTGGAAGATAAGAGAACCCATGAAAATCCTTATACATCAATTTCTTAAGGATGAATAACCCTCAGCTCTCCTCAACATTTTACCAGCGATCAGATGTAGTATCTATTGCCCAGGAGCTTGTTGGCAAGGTATTATGCACGCAGATAGGAAATGCTCCCTTAACGAGCGGCATTATTACTGAAACCGAAGCCTATTGTGGTCGCGGTGATAAAGCATGCCATGCCCATGACGGTACCCGAACAGATCGTACTGAAACGATGTATAAGGCCGGAGGCATTGCTTATATCTATCTTTGCTATGGCATTCACCATTTGTTTAATGTAGTCACCAATGCAGCAAACAAAGCTGATGCCGTTCTTATTCGCGCTATTGAACCCCTTGATGGGAAAGAGGTGATGCTAGAACGCCGTAGCAAACAAAAAGTCACCCCCGCACTTACTGCAGGTCCCGGGAGATTGACGCAAGCTCTTGACATTTCTACACATTGGGATGGGATACCACTAACTAATAATAAAATCTGGATCGAAGATCGAAAGATAGATTCATTTTCATCGCCTCTTGTTGCAACTGAACGCGTGGGGGTGGATTATGCCGGTGAAGATGCAAAGCTACCCTGGCGTTTTTATCCCAAAGGAAGCAAATGGGTGAGCAAAAAATAAAAAAGCCTGCCTCGCTATGCGAAACAGGCTTTAAAACTGTAAACAAAAAGGCGTTTTAGTTTTGATTACCGTTGCCTTGTTGCTGCTCTTGTACAATTTTTTGATAGCGTTTTACCACTTCAGGATTTGATTGCAGTGCCTGAACAATAGCTTGAAATCGCTGTGGTTCGAGCCCATTTTTCTTCATGGCGCTCATAATTTCCTTTTGTTGAACCTTCATCAGTTTGGGTTGGACTTCTTCCATAGTTTTCTGCTCTTTATCAGAAACATCGGCAGAATCAGTTTGAGGATTTCTCTGCTTCATCATGATTTCTTCAAAACGTTGGGGATCCATCTCTTTGTCCTCCAACAACGAAACAATCTCTTCGTCAATTTTATTGTTTACATCATTAGTAACAGAAGCAAATTTTTGCAGCTCTTCATCTGAAATGCTGTCCGGTTGTGTTTGTTGCATTTGTTGTTGCATGGGATTACCCTGTGCAAATACTGAACCGGCCATTAACAGAAAACCAAGTACAAAAGCCGCAGAGTGTTTAAGAAACTTCATAAAATATTTTGAGTGATTTAAAATTAAATAGATCTCGCTTTAAAATAAGCCCTCTAAACATAGAGATAATTTACTTCGATATAAAATAGCTTTATTAAGCTACTTTCAGGCTTTTTTTGATTATAAGATGAGCTAACGAATGCTCTCCCGAAAAATTATAGGCTAATTTCAGTATTTCTGAATAACATTTTTCTTTTTTGAACAAGCGTATCAAATGGAGCATTATCATGCCGATTTAGTATGGAAGTTAGAGGATACTCTACCGAAATAAATGATTGTAATCGTAACCACTAACAGCACGACTCCAAAATAGTTGTGAGTTACCGCTTCCCAGGGAGAAATAGCAAACGTGCTACTAAGTAGCAGAGCTTGGTTGCCATAGGGCAGAAATCCCTGGGCTATACAGGCAAACGTATCCAATACCGTAGCACTACGTTTGGGAGAAATATCGTGCTTTTGTGCCAAGTTACGACTTAGGTCGCCGGTCACAACAATAGAAACTACATTATTAGCAATACAAAAATCCGTGATAAAAACGAGCACCCCAATAGCCATCTGCTGGGCCCGATTCCCCGTTCTGGATACTTTTTCTGCCATTCTATTAACGTGCTCCGAAATCCACTGCAAGCCGCCCTGCTGTTTGATGAATTCTCCCAACGATCCCACAAACATCGCCAGAATAAAAATACCCTGCATATCGGCAAATCCTCCAGCAATGTCGGTTCCCAATGCAGAAAGTTCATAGCCCGTAAAGAAAGCCCCCTGTAAAGCTGCCATCACAATACCCAGAAGGAGCACCAGAAAAACATTTATCCCGCTTACCGCTAGAACAAGAATAGCTAAGTATGGTAGCGTAGCCGCCCAACTAAACGCTTCGGAGGTAATCGGAGCAGAATCGGTGGCTAAAAAACTGAACACAAGTATTGTAACAATAACAGCTGGAAGAGCAAATTTCATGTTCTCCCAGAACTTTTCCTTCATCCCCACCACCTGAGTACGAGTCGAAGCAATGGTGGTATCAGAAATAATAGACAGGTTATCTCCAAACATAGCCCCACCTAACAGTGCTCCAGCAATGAGCGGTTCACTGGTTCCAGTCTGCTCGGCAAATCCCAATGCAATAGGAGCCAGTGCGGCTATAGTACCTACCGACGTGCCCATTGCCAAAGAAATAAGGGCGCCAATGACAAACAGCCCAGGCAGAATATATCCCGATGGAACCAACATCAAACCGGCATTGACCACCGCATCCACTCCGCCGGTAGCCGTGGCCACACTGGAAAAAGCCCCGGCCAGTAAAAATATGAAGCACATCGTTATAATATTGTCGTTACCAGCGCCTTTAATGAGTACCGAAATTGCCTCACCAAACGGTTTGGGATGTAGCATCACCGCTAAAATCAAAGCTGGAATAATCGCAACCTGACCGGAAAGCTGCTGAAAGGGATGCTCAACACCTAAAAATTGCAGCGTTAATCCGGTGCCCAAAAAGAGACCAATAAAAAGCAGGATGGGTAGCAGTGAACGTTTAGCCGCGCTTTTATCTATTGTCATTATGTACGTTTGGCTATACTAACTTTAAAAGTGATTATAATTGCCAATAATCAATATTTTATTGGCAGAATACAATTATTCAATGCTGAGAAATCGCGCATTAACAGCCACAATTACCGTACTTAACGACATGAGTACTGCCCCAAGGGCCGGACTCAATATAATTCCATAGCCTGCTAACA
>JBEPWP010000029.1:0-13575 GCA_041642355.1 Fodinibius sp.
CAAATACATGCAGTTCCTTAAGTCTCATTGTAATTGCGTTATGATGTACCGATTTTATATCAGAATGATTAATAAAAGTCCCAGACGTTTAATATCTTTGGCCATTAAATTCCGTTCAAAAAATCTGATATATTGGTCTTTTTTGCGGCTAACAATGGAATAGAAGATAGCATTAGGTTTGCGAACATTTCAGAAAAAAAGGAAATATAAGATTATTAAGTAATGAGCAGCTCGGTTTACGATAATTACGATGCAGTTATTGGGCTTGAGGTACATGCCCAACTATTAACGGAAAGTAAAGCTTTTGCCCCGGTTTCAACAGAATTTGGTGGATCGCCCAATACCCAGGTTTCCCCGCTTTGTTTGGGACATCCGGGAACGTTGCCGGTGTTAAACGAAAATTTGGTGCGTTATATCATTAAAATGGGCTTGGCAACAAATTGTGATATCGCCCGAAAATCAATTTTTGCCCGCAAGAATTATTTTTATCCGGATCTTCCCAAAGGATACCAAATTTCGCAATACGATACTCCAATCTGTCACGATGGGCATATTTCTATCGATGTTGATGGAAGAGATAAAGAGATTGGTATTACCCGAATCCATATGGAGGAGGATGCAGGGAAATCTATTCACGACCAGGATCCTTTTAATACCCTTATTGATCTTAATAGGGCTGGTGTGCCGCTGATTGAGATTGTGTCGGAGCCGGATATTCGTACGGCAAAAGAAGCATATGAATATTTGAAGCGAATCAAGCAGATTGTGCAGTATTTGGAGATCTGCGACGGGAATATGGAAGAGGGTAGTTTGCGTTGCGATGCCAATGTTTCGGTACGGCCGAAAGGACAAGAAGAATTCGGCACCCGTACGGAGCTTAAAAATATGAACTCATTTCGTAATGTAGAACGTGCCATCGAGTTCGAAATTGAACGACAAATCAATCTCATTGAATCGGGGGGAGAGGTAGTACAGCAGACTCTGCTCTGGGATGCGAATAAGATGGAAACGCGTATGATGCGGTCCAAGGAAGAAGCTCACGATTATCGTTACTTCCCCGAACCAGATATTCCACCGGTTCTTGTTACGGACGAAATGCTCGACGATATAAAGCAAGAGCTGCCAGAAATGCCCGATGTTCGCAAGCAGCGCTTTATCGATGAATTTGATATGAGCGAAGAAGATGCGCAAACGTTAACAGAGAATCGGTATTTGGCGGATTTTTATGAGGATGTCTTACTTCATGTCGGCAGTCCAAAAGCAGTTTCTAATTTAATTTTAACCGAAGTGCTTCGGACGTTAAATAATCGAAGTATTGGCATTAAACAATTCCCGGTCTCCGAGGAGCGTCTGGCTGGATTGGTACAATTACGTGAGGATGATAAAATAAATTCCTCGGCTATGACGGAAATATACGATGTCATGCTTGAGGAGAAGAAGTCAGCCGAAGAATTGGCCAAAGAAATGAATCTTATTCAGGTTTCAGATAGCGGATTCCTTGAACCCATTGTTGATGAAGTTATTGAAGAGCACCCCGATGAGGTAGAGCGATATAGAGATGGCAAAAAGGGGTTGATTGGCTTTTTTATAGGACAGGTTATGCAGCGTTCTCAAGGCAAGGCTAATCCACAGATGGTACGAGAAATGATTTCGGACCGTCTTGACCAATAATAATTTAGTGTAATAACATAAAACATTTTGTTTCAGATAAAATCTATGCGAACCCAATTAAGGTATTGTCTTGTAGTTCTGGCTGTTGGGGTACTCAGCTGGGGATGTTCAAGCGAGCAAGAAACTAGATCAGCACATGTATCGGGAAATTTTACTGTTTCTGATACTATAGATTCCAGTGGCGACTTTTCGGGTATTGGTTTAACAATTATTCAAAAAGATTCTGCCAACGCCGATGCTGATACCCTATATCATGCGGTAACAGATACCAACGGTAGTTTTTCCGGGATGGTTACCTTTAGCGAAAAACGTCGTTATCCATTTATTATTAGTCGCAATAACAGGAATTTGGCACGGGGAGGAATCATATTGGCCGAAAATGATTCTGTATTTATTACCGGACAACTTCCCAATGTTTCGGAGACATTGAATATTTCTTCGCGAGAGCATAATGCAATGGATACCTTTCAACGGCTGGGCAAAAATTTTCGCCGGGTAATGCAGCTGGCTCGGTCTGGACAAATTAAAGGTGATACCTTACGCGACGAGCTCCAGAAATGGACTAATCTTTATTGGGATGTTTATGAAGACGAGAAGGGGACCTTTGCATCAAATTTTGCCGCTCGTGAGGCTATTAAAATCTTAGAAAGCTTTGACAAGCCTCAAATGATGAATCGCATTCGTGCGGTTGATGACCATGATGATTTGAGTGACCTGGGGGCAACATTTGGTAAGCGGTATATTGCCAATAACAAGGGACTCGATTCTGCTTTGGTATATTTGGATTCATTAGCTAAAAGTACAGAATCCGCAAATAGCTCGAAGCGCATAGTAAGGGAAGAAATAAAGCTTTTATACGATAGCGCAAGAGTAGATAAGGCCCAGCAGAAATTGACAGCATTCAAGGACGCGTATCCCAAAGATTCAACGAGCAACTGGGTTGAGTCTATGAGCTACGATCTGAATTACCTTTCGCCCGGTGATACCATCCCCCAATTTCAGTTTTCGCACAATGGAAAGGTTATCAGTCGGGATACCTTATCAGGAACGCCCTACATTTTAGAAATTACGCAATTGAGCAATCGTTTATATCAAGAACAGTTCGATCGAACGGTAGTCATCCACAGTATCTACAAAAATTATGGATTACAGGTTGTAACGTTGCCACTTGATGAAAGCCAGGTTACGGTAGATGCCTTTTTTGAAGAACGCGTAAAACCGTGGCCGGTGGCCGATGCCCAGGCTTTTGATCGAGACCAACTTTTGGAGAAATTTAATATTCGTATGATTCCTACGCGCTTTCTTGTAGATGAAAATGGTAAGATTATCAGGAAATATGTAGGCAATGAATTTGACGACGTAATTCGAGGTATTCAAAAAATTATTAATAAAGATAACAACGAGGAACCTGCATCATGAGACGATTTTTAATAGCCGGGAACTGGAAAATGAATTGTGGACCCAAGGAGACATCAACGCTTCTACAGGGGATAGAGAAAATTATCGGAGATATGCCTGATACTGTAGATGGTTTGGTATGTCCGCCAATGATTTCTCTGACAACTGCATCGATTGAACTACAGGACATTGAAGGACTTGCATTGGGAGCTCAAAATGTGCATTCCGAAGATAACGGTGCTTTTACCGGTGAGGTAAGTACTGAAATGCTTAACGAGGTGAATTGTGAATACGTTATCCTTGGACATTCCGAGCGCCGTCAATATTTTGGGGAAACAGATAAAACAGTCAATGCCAAGACCAACAAAGCATTAAATGATGGATTAAAACCAGTGATTTGTGTAGGGGAATCATTAGAGCAGCGCAAAGCCAATGAACATAAATTACGTGTTAAAAAACAGGTGCAAGCAGCTTTAGTTGGTGTTGAGAAAGAAGACGCATCTAATCTTGTGATTGCCTACGAACCGATTTGGGCGATTGGTACCGGAGAAACGGCTACTCCTGATCAAGCCCAGGAAATGCATAAGATGATTCGTGAAGTATTGGCCGAGCTGTATTCAGAAGATGAAGCTGATGAAATTCGCATTTTATATGGAGGCAGTATGAAACCGCATAATGCCGAAGAATTGTTGGGACAACCCGATGTAGATGGGGGGCTTATTGGTGGGGCTTCACTAAAAGCAGATAGTTTCACGGATATCATAAATATTGCTGAAAAGCTATCAGGTAGTAATTAGTAGTAAACATATTGACAACTTTTTGAATCGTTAATAGCTGACAAGTTATGAATGTATTACTTTTGGGCAGTGGTGGACGCGAACATGCAATGGCGTGGAGTATATCTAAATCTGACCGACTGGATGAGCTCTTTGTTGCTCCGGGCAATCCTGGTACGGCTCAAGTCGGTACCAATATGGATCTTGATCTCTCTGATTTTGAAGGTATTCTTGAATTTATTGAGTCAAAAAACGTAGAATTAACAGTAGTAGGACCTGAAAAACCATTGGTGGATGGAATTACTGATTACCTTGAAGATAAGGGACATAAGGTTTTTGGTCCATCGAAGGTAGCTGCCCAACTCGAGGGGAGTAAGAAGTTTGCCAATGAATTCATGAAAGAGAATCGCATTCCAACGGCTGACTTTCAGACCTATTCTCGCGATGAATTTGATAAAGCGCTAAAAATAATTAAGAGTAAAGACGAATATCCCGTAGTCTTAAAAGCTGATGGTCTGGCCGGTGGAAAAGGTGTTTTTATTTGTGAGTCTGCCGAAGAGGTTGAAAAACGACTTAACGAATTGAAAGAAGATGAGCGTTTCCAGAAGGCAGCCCAAAAGCTAGTGGTCGAAGAGTTTTTAAAGGGAGATGAGGCCTCGGTTTTTGTTATTTCTGATGGGAAAACAGCTAAAATTTTGCATTATGCCCAAGATCATAAACGAATAGGTGATGGAGATACCGGATTAAATACAGGGGGCATGGGCGCTTATTGTCCCACACCGGTAATTGGAGATCGGATGCTCCAGCGAGTTGAGAAAGAGATTATCTTGCCCACTATTTCTGCCATGCTGTTAGATGAAAATCCATACAAAGGTATTTTGTATTGCGGATTGATGATTACCGAAGATGGCCCCAAGGTCGTTGAGTTTAATTGCCGATTGGGTGATCCTGAAGCCCAGGCGGTATTACCATCGTTAGAGTCCGACTTGTTGGATTTAATGGATGCAGCTGCCAATGAAAAGCTTAATAAGAAAGAAGTGAAGATTGATGATAAGTATCGCTGCTGTGTTGTGATGGCCTCAGAAGGTTACCCTCTGGATTATGAGAAGGGAAAAGAGATTACCGGTCTTGCTGATGTTGCTAATGATACCCTCGTTTTCCATGCGGGAACAAAGGCTGATAATGGCAAAATATATACTAATGGAGGTCGAGTGCTTGGCGTTGTTGGCGCTGGTGATACGTTACAAGAATCTATCAAAAACACATACGAAGAAGTGAAAAAGATCGACTTCGAAAACAAATACTATCGATCAGATATTGGTACAAAAGGGCTGAAGTATTTTGGCTAACTGTTGTTTTAACCTTGGTTACTCGATTCTGTTTGATTCTTAAACAATTTAGGTAATTTGCTGCGAATTATTTTTTCTGTCCTTGTTCGGGGAAGTTTTTCAACCTGAATAATTTCTTTGGGTATTTTGTAATCAGCCAGCTTTGGTTTTAAATCCTCTTTTATAGCTGTACTGTTAATTGCATCCCCGTTTTCCGTAACGACGGCCGCAATAACTTTTTGTCCCCATTTTTTATCTACTATACCAAAAACTGCTGCTTCCTTGATTTCGGTTAGTTCGTTGAGTTTGGATTCAACCTCGAATGGTGAGACATTTTCTCCACCGGTAATAATGCGATCGGTACGGCGCGAATCTATAAAAAGTTGTTGATTGGCATTTAAGTAACCAAAATCACCAGTTTTAAACCATCCCTCTTTATCAAAAAAGTCACTATTTTCCATATTGAAGTAACCATCAAAGATCTGGGGTCCTTTTAGCCAAATTTCACCAGTAGTATTGATGCTGACGGGTTCATTGTTTTCATCCCTTATTTCAATTTTGGTGGGTTTAAAGATAGTGCCTACACTTTTAAGTGGGCCATAGGTTCCACTTGGTTTAAGGATGGGGTTGGCTGCTATTTGTGCACATGTTTCAGTCATGCCATAACTTGGAACCAATGGGATACCTTTATTTCGACATTCTTTAATGAGGTCGGTATCAATAGGACCACCACCAAGCAGGATGGCCTTAAAGTTTTGATGAACAAAGAATCCGGATTGCTTCATCAATCGTTTCAACATTGTTGGTACCAAAGATGCAGCCTGGAAGAGTTTGTTTTCAGTTAAAAAAGTGGTAATCATTTTTGTATGAAAACTCTTCATCCTAAAAACAGCCGAACCATAGAGAATTGATCGCAAAATAATTGAGATTCCACCTATATGGTTGAGCGGTAAACAAAGTAGCCAAAAATGATTTTTGCGAGGTTTGAAATTATCGGCCGATGCTTTTGCCGCAAAAAGCATTTGTCTTCGTTTTAAAGGTACAATTTTGGGGGTACCAGTAGTTGTTCCGGATGTAAAAAAATATCCGAAAATTTGATCAGCTTCGGTGTTCGCCTGATAGTTTTTAGCATCAAAACCAAGAACCACATCAATATTGAGGGATCGTTTTATGTCGAGCTGCTTAATATCTATCGAATCGGGATGATCTAATTTTGATTGTAGTTCTTGATCAACAAATATCAACCCGGGATTAACCTTTTCAATCTGTTCATTTATTTCATCAGAATTGGCTTTTACATCAAGAGAAACAAAAGGGATGCCAAGGTTCCAACAGGCGGCAATGGCAAAAACAAGCGTATCAGATGAGGGGGCAAGAAATCCTATAGGTTTCTCAAAATCATGATCAAAATCGAAAAGGAACTGCAAAAAAAACCGTTCAAACTGTTTTAGATCTTTATAGGAATGCAGACCAAAACTGGATCCCAAGAAGAGATCATCTTCTCTGGGGTCCGAAAATATTGGTATTTGGTCTGTTTTAGTCACTTCTAAAAGAGTTTTGTAAAATACTGTTTATCAAAATTGATTGTTGGTAGAGCTTGAGAAGAAAGTTCAATAGATCCCTTCGAAATAGTATTTATTTCAGAGAAAATAATATCATTTGCCAATAAATTACCGGTAGAAAGTCCATGTGCTGTTTTGGGTGAGCCCAATCCCGCTGCTATTAAGCTTGTGAAATACCTGCCAACGCCACTTTCAAGACTTGTTGTAACCACAACTCTATTATTATGAGTATTTGCAAGGCGCTTTGTTTCAATGTTTTTTTGAAAACTACCAGTGATCATCGGTTTAATGATAAGGTATTCTGTAAAGGGAAGTAAATTTGGCCAGTAAGAATGTTGTACCGTTGTTTCATCGAGCGCTAGGGGCAGGGCCGTATTTTGGGATAAATGTTCTAAATTACTAGGAGTGATTTCAGCTAAGGGCTCTTCACAATATTCAATGTCAAGTTTGTACAGCCGATTACAATATTCAATAGCCTCATCTAAATTCCAGGCTTGATTGGCATCAACTCGAATCCTCAATGTGGGGTATTTACTTCTGATTGTTTGGAGGAATTCTAATTCCTGCTCGACATGAAGTCCAACTTTGCATTTTATGGTTTTAAATCCGGAAGTGATTTTATGGTCAACACGTTCAAGGAGTTGCTGTCCTTGAAGCGAAACCAAGGTATTAACTGCTATTGTAGGGTTTGCTTCCGGAAATAGATAGGAGAATAGTGATTGATCATTATTTTGAGCTTGAAGCTGATAAGCTAGCGTGTCTAAGCCAAACTGTACCGAAGGCGGAATATTGGCATCTCGATAAAATTTTTGAAGCTCACCGACGGGTTCAGAGCTATTTATTATTTTTTCAATTGTATTTTTATGAGTGACCAGAATTTTTTGGACTGACTCATAGGTTTCGTTAGAAAACCCAGGTAAGGGTGCTATTTCTCCATATAATAACCCCTCATTTTCAGTTAATAACGATAAAATGAACCCTTTTCGATCTTCAAAGGTCTGTTGGCTTGTTTGCAAAGCTTTTACAAGCGGGAGCTTATATGAATGGCAGGCTAATGTCATAGGTTATCCATGATAATTCCGATACTGAAAAGAATCCCATAAAAGGTCATAAAACGAGCAGTGTGTTCCAACACTTTGTTGAACTTACGTTTGTCATCCCAAAACCAAACTTTGTACAGTTGAGAAAATCCGTAGGGACTTATTAAAAGGGGAAGAAATATGATAGCATTATATTCAAGTTGGAAATAGAAATGTGGGGGAATAGCTAAAGCTAGCATCAACATTAGCAGGTATTCCCACCGCAATGCATTTTCACCAAAAAGGACCCCAAGCGTGTTTTTACCCGCAACCTTATCTTGCTCGACATCGCGCAAATTATTGATTACCAATATATTTGTTGAAAGCGCTCCAACGGATAGAGAGGCCCAAAATGAAGCATTACTCCATTCAAGGGCATTAACGTAGTAAGTTCCCATAACGGCAACAATCCCAAAAAATATAAATACAAAAAGGTCTCCAAGTCCATTATAACCAAGTGGAAATGGACCACCGGTATAAAGAATACCAAAAATAAGAGAGGCCACGCCAATCCAGAAAATCACCCAACCCGCGTGCCAAACGAGATATAAGCCGAACAAGAAAGCGATCCCCATGGTGATAATAGTGGCATTTCGCATGGTTCTGGCCGAAATAAGCCCTTTGGCCGTAGCTCGTTCAAAACCAATGCGGTCATCGGTGTCAGCCCCTTTTTTAAAATCAAAATAATCGTTGGCAAAGTTTGTTCCGATTTGAATCAAGAAGGCACAAAGCAGGGCCACTACGGTAGCATCCCATAAAAGTTTTTGATCATGATAAGCTAAGGATGCTCCAACGCAAACGGGCACAAATGCGGCGGGCAATGTTTGGGGACGCGCAGCATTGATCCAGGTGCTCACCGTTGTTGAATTATTCATGTAACTTTTAAAGCAGTAATTGTGAGAAAAGTTTAGCTCCAATTATAGCAATAAATATATCGCTTAAAAAAACAAGCTATATAAAAATTATGGTAAATTTATTTAGCCAGAGATAAACTAAAAGCATAATTAAATTAAAAAAATTAATTAAAAACTATTTTTTACCTATTAAAATAATATGTTAATAAAATAAAAATTAAAAAATTTGTGTTATGGTGGGTGTATTAATTATATTCAGGGCAGTTTAAAATTTTAATAAACAATTTACTTACTACTCCAATGACAAAAGCAACGAGAAGATATGATCCTTTGGCGGCTGCTCGAAATTGGTCACCCAAATCGAATGGTAATGACCTAGAAGCTATGAATATTACTGAGATATTCGGTGAGAATACTTTTCAGCAGGAGGATTTAGAAGAACGGCTTCCCCATGCTATTTGGAAAGATCTGGAAAAAACAATTCAGCAGGGGGAGCAGCTAAATTCTGAAGTGGCTGATGCCGTTGCCGGTGTGATGAAAGATTGGGCTACTGAAAAGGGAGCAACTCATTTTACGCACTGGTTTCAGCCGTTAACGGGCTTAACAGCTGAAAAACATGACAGTTTTATCACTCCCAATCAGGGTGGGGGAGCTATTGCTGAGTTTTCGGGATCAGATTTAATTCAAGGGGAACCGGATGCTTCTAGTTTTCCAAGCGGTGGATTGCGTCAGACGTTTGAAGCCCGTGGTTATACTGCCTGGGATCCTACATCGCCGGCTTTTATCATGGAAAATGAAAATGGATGCTATCTGTGCATACCGACAGCTTTTGCATCCTGGTCTGGGGAGGCGCTTGACCATAAGACACCTATCTTGCGGTCAAATGAATCACTTGATAAACAAACAAAGCGGGCTCTTAAACTCTTTGAAGTAGATGCCAAGAGAGTGAATGCTACCGTTGGTTGTGAGCAGGAGTATTTTTTGATTGATCAGGAGTTTTTCTATCGCCGTCCGGATTTAATGACAGCAGGCAGAACGCTTGTTGGTGCGAAACCTCCGCGGGGCCAAGAACTTGATGATCATTATTTTGGCACTATTCAGGAGCGGGTGCTTTCTTTTATGCTGGAAGCAGAAAAAGAACTGTATCGACTTGGCATTCCTGTGAAAACACGCCATAATGAAGTGGCGCCTGGTCAGTTTGAGATTGCACCCATTTTTGAGACCTGTAACATTGCTGCCGACCATCAGCAGTTAATGATGATTACTCTCAAGCGAGTTGCCCGCAAGCATGGTTTCGAGTGTCTGCTACACGAAAAACCATTTGATGGTTTAAATGGAAGTGGCAAACATCTTAACTGGTCGCTCAGTACCAGCGAGGGGATGAATCTTCTTGAGCCGGGTGATAACCCCCATGATAATATGCAGTTCCTGTTTTTCTTTTCTGCTATCTTAAAAGCCGTGTATGAACATCAGGATCTGCTTCGTATTAGTATTGCGCATGCCGGCAACGATCATCGGCTTGGTGCTAATGAAGCTCCACCGGCTATTATTTCGGCTTATATTGGCGATCAGCTGAATGATGTGATTGACCAGCTGTTAAATGGAGGTCCTAAAAAATCTAAGCAGGGCGGTCTGTTGGGACTGGGAACTCCGGTATTACCTTCGTTGCCCAAGCACGCGGGAGACCGAAACCGTACCTCACCGTTCGCATTTACTGGCAATAAGTTTGAATTCCGGGCGGTAGGGTCCAGTCAGTCGATCTCTTTTCCCATCGTTGTCTTAAACACTATTGTAGCCGATGCTATTGACAAACTATGCACAGCATTGGAGCAAAAAGTTGAATCTGGTGAATCTTTGGAAGAATCAGTCGGTGAAGTGATTCGAGAAGCGCTTTCAGATTCCAAAGATATCATTTTTAACGGAGATGGCTATTCTGAGGTATGGGAGAAAGAAGCTGAGGAACGCGGATTGCTTAACCTGCGTACTACGATGGATGCATTGCCAAAGCTCACGGATGATAAAAATATTGAGCTTTTTGAGAAGCATAAGGTACTTAACAAGCGTGAAATTCATTCACGGCAGGAAATATGGGCCGAGCAATATTTGACAACGCTCAATATTGAAGCGGACACCACCGAAGCAATGGCCAAGACTATGATTTATCCCGCTGCGATTCGGTATATGAATGAACTAGCCGATAATGTGGAACGTATTGATGGGCTTGGTTTAGAAAACAGGGGTTCATTTGAAATGCTTAAGAAGGTAAATGAGGGACTCAATGATCTCAATGATGCTTTGGAGGAGCTTCGTGAAATAGTTCTTCAAGGTAATGGAGATACAGTCTTGGAAAGTGCAACTTATGTCAAGGATAATGTAAGGCCGGCGATGACAAAAATCCGAGACTCTGTCGATTATCTGGAGCGACATGTTGCAGATGATTACTGGCCACTACCTATTTATCGAGAAATGCTTTTTGTTAAATAACAGCATTCTATAAAGGTTGATTCTTAGCCCCCCAGGGTATTTAAATTCCTGGGGGTTTAATTTTTGAAATAAGTAAATAGCTTTAAGCTGTTATAATTTTATATTCTTGCAGATCTGTAATTATTTCTACAAAATGAAAAGGCTTACTAATTACGGCTTCTAATTAATTTTGATGTTATGAATAGAATAGGATCTGGAATACTCATCGCAGTACTTTTATTGGGGGTACAAGGTACGACGCTGGCACAGCCAAAAAATCCCAAACAGCTATATAAGCAGATTGATGAACATACGGAAGAAATATTTGACGAGATTGTTGAATGGCGACGTCATTTTCATGAAAATCCAGAGCTTTCGAACAGGGAAAAAGAGACGGGTAAATTTATTGCAGATTATTTACGTAAGCTTGGGATGAAAGTTGAAGCCGGTGTTGCGCATACCGGTGTAGTTGGAGTATTAGAAGGCGCTAAGGATGGACCGGTGGTAGGTTTGCGAGCTGATATTGATGCTCTACCGGTTAAGGAGCGGGCGGATGTGCCATTTAAATCTACAAAAACAACAACCTACCTTGGTAAAGAAGTAGGGGTTAGTCACGCCTGTGGACATGATACACACATTGCCATGTTAATGGGGGCTGCAAAAATTCTTACTGATATGAAGGATGAACTAGAAGGGACCGTTAAATTTATCTTTCAGCCGGCTGAGGAAGGAGCACCTCCGGGAGAAGAGGGTGGTGCTGAGTTGATGGTAAAAGAAGGAGTGTTAGAAAATCCTGATGTAGATGTGGTATTTGGTCAACATATTAATTCGGAGACAGAAGTAGGGAAAATTCGGTATCGTCCGAAAGGGACAATGGCAGCTTCTGATCGTTTTGTGATTACTGTTAAGGGTAAGCAAACGCACGGATCAACTCCATGGACCGGCGTTGATCCCATTGTGACTTCGGCAAAAATAATTGAAGGCTTACAATCTATTATTAGCAGGCAAACCCAACTTACCAAGGCAGCAGCGGTAATTTCGGTAGGTAAAATTGAGGCCGGAGTACGAAATAATATTATTCCTGAAGAAGCCGAAATGATTGGCACTATTCGTACACTTGACACCAACATGCAGGATGCTATTCACAAAAAAATACGCCACGTAGCAACAAAGACGGCAGAAAGTATGGGGGCAATGGCTGAGGTTGAAATTGAAAAGGGATATCCGGTCACTTATAACGATCCAGAACTTACAGAACAGATGCTTCCTACGCTACAGGGTCTTGCAGGTTCAGAAGATGTCATTTTATCTGATGCCATTACTGGGGCCGAAGACTTTTCATTCTTCCAACAAGAGGTGCCCGGTTTATATTGGTTTGTGGGTGGCATGCCTAAAGGAATGTATCCGGCCGAGGCTGCACCTCATCACACACCGGATTTTTATATCGAAGAGGAAGGGATGAAACTGGGTGTTAAATCGATGGTGGGGCTTACCATCGACTATATGAATCAATATTCGAAATAAATGGCAAAAGGAACTCTGGGCCAGCCATTTTGTTTACAGTTGTTCACTATCGCTGCATTAAGGTGATCAGAGAAATTAGTATTGCATGCTATACTGAGTAATCTAATGAACTATGGGCAACAATTAGATTTGGCAATCGTATCAATATCTGTTTCTGAATAATGACTTATATGTACTGTTAGAATTGACGGTTAGGAACCGTATATTCCACCAAAATAAATTGCTAATAAATATTATTTATTCTTGAATTATCAATCTCCGCAATACAGCCCCAATACACAATTTTCAATATTTCCACCGGCTGTAAAACATCTGCTTATCATCAACTTGTTGGCATTTGTAGCGTTAAGCACACCCATGGTCGCAGAGTATTTATTTACCTATGGAGCTCTTTGGCCTATTGGGTCTGGACGTTTTGGTGTTTGGCAGTTGGTATCCTACATGTTTCTGCATGCGAGCTTTGGACATATCTTTTTTAACTTATTTGCCCTTTGGATGTTTGGTCAGGCCATAGAAAATTTTTGGGGAACCAATCGCTTTGTGATTTACTACTTTCTAACGGGTATAGGAGCGGCTCTTTTACACATGCTAATTGGTGGTGGAGGCGCTCCAACACTTGGTGCTTCGGGAGCCGTCTATGGCATTTTATTAGCCTTTGGAATGATGTTTCCCAATCGACCAATAATGCTTTTAATTCCGCCGATTCCCATAAAGGCTAAGTATTTTGTAGCGATATTTGGAGCTATAGAACTCATCAGCGGATTGACTAGAGCCAACTCGGGCGTAGCTCACTTTGCACACTTGGGAGGGATGCTTGTGGGTTTTATTCTCATAAAATATTGGGGATTAAAAAGTGAAGAATCTTACTACTAACAGGAAATTTTTTATACCTTTACTCAATGTAGTAAGTCGACTAATGG
>JBEPWP010000030.1:0-13432 GCA_041642355.1 Fodinibius sp.
TATGGACACCTCCGGAAAGGTTATTCAGCTTTGCCAAAAAGCCAAGGAACCACATGCCGCGCTTCCTAATCTTCCTACGGTAGCCGCTGTTTGCGTGTATCCCAACATGGTATCTGTAGCAAAAAAAGCTTTGCGTGGCACTGATATTAACATTGCCAGTGTGGCAACGGCCTTCCCCAGTGGGATGACAACCCTCGATGCCAAACTTGAGGAAACGAAGCAAGTAGTCGAAGATGGTGCCGATGAGGTGGATATGGTAATTTCGCGCGGAGAATTTCTAAAAGGTAATTACCACTATGTGTATGATGAAATTGCAGCAGTTAAAGAAGCCTGCGGTGATGCCCACCTTAAAGTGATTTTGGAAACTGGTGAGCTACAAACCTATGAAAACGTCCGCAAAGCCAGTGATTTGGCGATGCATGCCGGAGCAGATTTCATCAAAACATCCACTGGCAAGGTAAAACCTGCGGCCACCCAACCGGTAACGTTGGTGATGCTGGAAGCAATACGCGATTACTTTTATGATACCGGTCGTATGGTTGGAATGAAGCCGGCTGGCGGCATCAGAAAAGCTAAACAGGCTATTCAATATTTAGTGCTGGTAAAAGAAACCTTGGGCACAGACTGGCTAACTCCTGAGTATTTCCGTTTTGGCGCCAGCTCGCTTACCAATGATTTACTAATGCAGATTGTAAAACAGGAAACCGGTGTTTATCAGGGACCCGATTATTTTTCTGTTGATTAAATATGACTAATTAACCTACTATAGATTTATTCTTATGTCTGAAGACTCAAAACAAGCTGAAGCTGTTGAGGATAAACCGTTTAAGCCTACATCGCCAAGTTCAAAGCTAAACTTTGATGGTTTTTGGGAGTATGATGATGCCCCCCAAAGCGCCGATAATGTGGAATATAAAGATCAGTATGATCTGTTTATCGGCGGAGAATTTATTGCACCAGAAAAAGGTCGGTACTTTGATTCTCTTAACCCGGCTACTGAGGAAAAGTTGACCTCTTTCGCTGAGGCTACAAAACAAGATATCGATAAAGCTGTACAAGCAGCACGTAAAGCTTCTGACAAAAGCTGGTCAACGCTCGAAGCAAAAGAACGAGGAAAATATATTTATCGACTTGCACGACTTATTCAGGAGCGGGCGCGTGAGTTTGCCATTCTTGAGAGTATGGACGGGGGAAAACCGATCCGTGAATCACGTGACGTAGATGTACCTCTGGCCGCTGCTTACTTTTTCTATTATGCAGGCTGGGCCGACAAACTTGATTATGCCTTTCCCGGGAAAAAAGCTGAACCGCTTGGCGTAGCCGGACAAATCATTCCATGGAACTTTCCTTTGCTGATGCTGGCATGGAAAATTGCTCCTGCCCTGGCTACTGGAAATACAGTGGTGCTTAAGCCTGCTGAAACAACATCGCTTACAGCTTTGAAATTTGCTGAACTCTGCCGAGATGCTGGAATTCCTGATGGCGTCGTAAATATTGTTACCGGTGCTGGACAAACGGGTTCGGCTATTGTCAACCACGACGATATCGACAAAATTGCTTTTACCGGTTCTACCGAAGTTGGAAAAATTATTAAAAAATCACTGGCTGGTACTGATAAACGTTATACGCTTGAGCTGGGAGGAAAAGGACCTAACATCATTTTTGAAGATGCGCCCCTTGACCAAGCCGTAGAGGGTATCATAAACGCGATATTTTTTAACCAAGGCCATGTGTGCTGTGCGGGATCACGCCTGTTTGTGCAAGAAGGCGTTGCGGATAAAGTGATTCAAAAACTACGAGATCGTATGGACAGCCTTATTGTCGGAGATCCACTGGACAAAAATACGGATATCGGTGCTATTAATTCGGAACAACAATACAACAAAATTAACGAGTACCTTGAAATTGGGGTGAATGAAGGTGCAGAAATGTATCAAAGCTCCTGCCAAATCCCTGAAGCGGGTTATTTCTGTCGTCCTACTCTTTTTACAAATGTGGGACAATCTAATCGTATTGTTCAGGAAGAAATTTTTGGACCGGTGTTAACAATTCAAACATTCCGAACTGCTGAAGAAGGAATCGAAAAAGCCAATAACACACCCTACGGTCTTGCTGGTGGTGTTTGGACAGATAAGGGATCAAAAATCTTTAAAACCGGCAGTAAAATCCGTAATGGTGTGGTTTGGTCAAATACCTATAACAAGTTTGATCCAACCTCTCCGTTTGGCGGCTATAAGGAAAGCGGCGAAGGTCGTGAGGGCGGATTGCAGGGTTTATATCCGTACGTAAAATTGCAGTAAATAGTTAGATCTCTTGCTTACGCTTTAAATGACAATGATTTTAAAATAACATTATGTCTGACAGAATTGAAGTTTTGAAAACATACAAAACATACGTGGCCGGCAATTTTCCGCGCACCGAATCGGGACGTTATTACAAAGTTTACGATGGAGATGACAAAATCTTGGCGAATGCATGTCAGTGCTCACGCAAGGACGTCCGCGATGCCGTAGTAGCGGCACGCGATGCACAGCCTGGCTGGAATGATCGAACAGCCTACAACCGGGGACAGATTTTATACCGGATTGCCGAGATGCTGGAAACCCGAAAGGGGCAATTTGTTGAAGAACTCGAAACTATTGGCTACAAATCGAAAAAGGCCAAAGAAGAAGTTAATGCCTCTATCGATCGCCTCATCTACTACGCGGGCTGGTCGGATAAATATCAGCAGGTGTTTGGAACCATCAATCCGGTGGCAAGTTCTCATTTCAACTTTTCGATGCCCGAACCTACTGGTGTTGTTAATATCTGGGCGCCCGAAGATCGTCCACTCTTGGGATTGGTCTCAGTAATGGCTCCCGTTATTATTGGGGGGAACACCTGTATTATCTTGGCTTCAGAGAAATATCCGCTAAGTGCCATCAGTTTTGCGGAAGTTCTCAATTCATCTGATGTGCCGAGCGGGGTGGTAAATATTCTTACAGGCCATCGCGATGAGCTCTTGGAACATATGACAACCCACAAAAATGTTAACGCCTTCTTTTATACGGATCCTGATATCGATCCGGAAAAAAGGAAACAAATTGACGAGAATGCTACTTTAAACCTAAAGCGGGTCCGGTATAAACCGGTAGAAGATTGGCTTTCTGATGAAGCACAATCACCCTATTACATTACTGATTTTCAAGAAACGAAAACAACTTGGCACCCGGTTGGTCTTTAATCTTATGAATCACACTTTTCGCTACATTTCTTTTATCGTTGTTGGCCTGTTGATGATTGGAATTATTGGCTGTAAAACCACAGAACAAGCATCACCTGAAGAGAAAGATCCTGCTACTTCTGACCGTGACGAATCCCTTTCAGAATTTGTTATGGTGCTCGATAATACTCGAAGTAGCCTAAGTGATGTATACCTCTCACAAAAACAGGATATCCCCGAAATTTATCTTACCGCTGATTCAGCGGGTGAACAGATTAATCGTAATCCTTACGATGGCTACCGGATTCAGATTCTTTCCACACGAAATGTAGAACGGGCAGATTCTGTTGCTAATTCGTTTCGGATGTGGGCCGATTCAACTATCGCAGGTTATACCCCCGATGCATACGTATCATTCCGACAGCCTTATTATAAAGTCCATGTCGGAGATTTTCAGCAGCGCAACCAAGCCAATCAATTTTCTCGTCTGATTAAACCCCAATATCCCGATGCATGGGTGGTACACGACAGAATTGAACCTGACGATGTGCCCGTTGATACGGCGACATTTGAAATCAAAAAACCAGAACCACTTTCAGCAGATTCATTAGCTGACGAAGAAAACTTAGAGTGATTCCTCAAAATCAGGTCCCAGGGATACCGAAAGTTGATTAACCTCATTCATTAATTCTGATTTCTCCTCATTCTTCCTCTGCTCATCAAGTATTGAGATCAATAACAGCCTCGCTTTTAGATGGTAAGGATTTTTTGAAAGGGCTTCTCTCAATTCCTTTTTGGCAGTTTTATTATCATTTTCCACTGCCAATACTGCTTTGGTAAAGTGAAGGGCAGCACGTTCTGCAGGCAATATCACTTCAATGGAATTAATGATTTTCTCTGCATCCTCTATCCTATCTAATTTTGCTAAAAGCCTGGCATTAAGCAATTGATCCATATCACTAAGCTTTTGGGGATCCACTTGATCAAGCACCTCTTTTGTTTGGTTTTTCTCACCCTTTTGCAGATAAACTTGGCCTAATCGGAGGGCGTAATCTAACCGCTTATTATTGGCAGATTCTAAAATGCGTTGCCCCTCTTTTAGCACCAATGCCGCTTGATCCAACTGATTGGCCATAGTCAATGACTCACTGTACATCAGCCTATATGCAAAGTTTTGTGGATTCTGATCTACCAGCGCTTTAAAAAAGGCAACAGCCTCAGTAGAATACCCAATACTGCTTCGCATTGCATAATAATCAGCTTCAGCTTCCTCCACCCGGTCTCGCAGATATGTTGAAATTTTTGGCCCTTGCTCTACATAGTGATTAGCAACTTTGAGTGCTTTTCCCATCAATCCGTATTTAAGATAACGGTCCCGTTGAATGCGATTTATTTTTGCCCGCTCCGCCAAATCAGTTTCCAAATTCTCAGCTTTATCAAAAAAGGGAACTTGGCCATCTATTGACTTATGAAAGGATAATTCTTCGTTTAAGCTTTTTTGATGCAAAACTTCAGCTTCTGTTACATAGATTGGAGCATAATTCGGATCAAGTTCTTCAGCTTTAGCCATTCGTTGATCAGTTTTTTCAAACTTTCCCTCCCGAGCCTCACTTTCTGCGTATTCTAGGATAGCTGGGATATAGTCGGAACTGTAAGAAAGAGCAGTATCAAGATGAGCTTTTGCGGTTGAGCCATCAGTTGTACGATTTGCCAGTGCCAAATGGGTTTGCGCCCAGTTATCATCAAATATTTCCTCATTTCCAGCAAGATACTCTTGCTGCTTATTTAACAGTGAATCTAAAAAGGCATAAAAGTTGGGATCCTTTTCTTGAATATATTTTCGGGTATTCATCGATTTGTGATTCAAAGGATGTACTTTCTGCTCCGACAAAAATCCTGCATATCCCTGGGCAAAATACTCGCTTTCATTATTTGCAGCATAATAATCGAGCGTGTGGTCGTTTTTCATCGCATCGTAATATAAGGCACGTATTCGTCGATCTTCGCGATCTGTCAGAATTCTTCCATGATACAAGTGCGCATATTCATGGGCCAGTACATTGCGCTCCAAATGAGATCCTCGCTCGAGATATTCAATGCCCGTAGCTCCACTTCCTACACCACGAATATCCATCCACTGGCGATTATCGAAGGTTGTACCATAACGAAAATAATTATTGTCCATTGCCTCAGCCAGATCGATATGCAATGGAGGAATGGCAAAATCAGATCCAAACTTATCTATCATAGGCAAATAGGCTTTACTTGGACCAATTTGCTGGGCAATCATTTTTGTTACCCGATCGCCGGGATAATATTGCGCATCGGGAAAAACATCATAAAAAACTGACCCTGGACTCGGTACTGACATTTGAGTAATGGAATCCTCCAACGCTTCAAACTCGTTGAGCTGTTCAAATTGTCGTTGCTTAATTACAGCCGCCAGACCGTTATGGGCGGGCCCATAATTTTTCTTTTGATCCAAAATGCTTTTAAAAATTGCCTGAGCTGAATCCAACCGGGTATCACGATCCATATCATAAGCCATATAATAAATAGATCCACGTGTCATAGCTGGTAACATGGATTCGGGATATTCTTCTCCCACCGAACGGGTTACTGCAATAGCTTCTTCAATCTGATCCCGTGCAATCAAATCCTCACTTTCATCTAACAAAACACGGACAGTGCTATCGTTAGGTTGGGAATAATCCGCATAGGTTAAATTGGTATGCCCATTACCTAGGTGCCAGTGTGTAAGGTAATGTAACGGATTCACCTCCAGCGCTAAATTCCATTGTGCCACCATATCATCAAGTTGCGTGGCATCCACCCTGCGCCAAATTGCATATCCGTAACTGAATCGAGCATCAGCATTAAATGGATCAATTGATAAAGCTTTACGCAGAGGCTGCTCTGCCTGTTGGGGATTTTGCAACCAGAAATGCACCTCCGACTCCAACCAATATCCACCGGCGAATTGGGAATCCCACTGTTGTATTTTTTGTGCCCACTCCAACGCTTTGTCGTGATTTCGATTTAACAAAGCAATCTTTCCACGGATCAGGCCCGCTTTGGGATCTTCTGGATCAACATCCAACAACGTTACAGCTTTTTGAGCTGCTTGCTCCAATCGCCAGCCCTGAATATCCATTTTGGCCTGTAATAATGTTGCCTCTGGGTTGTTCGGCTGTTTTTGAAGAACAGATGATATAATCTGCTCCGCTTCAATATATTGATGCTTTTTTATCAACAGGCGGGCTTCTTCAAGCTGCATCGGGATTCCCCGCTGCCCAATCTCTGATAGATATGATTCAGCTTCACTCCACAGACCAAGTGATATTAGCTTTTGGATATTCTCAGTAGAGATTTCTTGTTCTACCTGCTCCAATGCCTGATTTCGCTGCTGGGCCAACAGCTTCCGCGCATCATCTATATTATCGACATGTGACTTGGGCTTATCAGCACATCCAATAGCAATAATGCATATTGTTACATAGAGTGGTAGTTTTTGAAAAAATTGCGTAACCATTATTGGTGTCTTTGATTCAAATATTGATAGAACAATATTAAACCAAAGACACCATCAGAAAGCAAATGCTAAGCTGTAAAAGAGCGTAAATGGTTTCCAATTTCTTATACATTAAACCGGAATAACATCACATCTCCATCTTGTACCACATAATCCTTTCCTTCCTGACGCATTTCACCGGCATCTTTAACGGCTTTCTCGGATCCCAGTTCTTTATACGTTTCATAGCTAACCGTTTCGGCGCGTATAAATCCGCGCTCAAAGTCACTGTGAATTACACCTGCCGCTTCAGGAGCTTTTGCTCCTTTTCGGACCGTCCAGGCACGCGTCTCTTTAGGTCCTGTGGTGAAATAAGTGATAAGTCCCAACTCTTTATAAGCAGCTCGTATTAAACGCTCCAGACCGGCACTCTCAACCCCCAGTTCTTCGAGAAACATTGCACGTTCCTCTTCATCGAGTTCAGCAATCTCTTCCTCAATTTTAGCACAGAACGTAACCACTTCATCATTAAACTCAGAAGCAATTTCTTTAACTTCATCCACCCATTCATTACCAGTGTCAAGATCATCCTCAGAAACGTTGCAAGCATACAGCACAGGTTTCTCCGAGAGTAAAAAAAGCTCTTTAAAAGCCTTTCGCTCTTCTTCATCAGCTTCAAAAGTTCGGGCGGCATTACCCATTTCGAGATGCTCCTTCAAGCGTTGCACGATTTCCATGCGCCGAATGTCTTCTTTTTCACCACTTTTCGCGTCCCTCTTAAGATTTTCGAGACGTTTTTCTACGGTTTCCAGATCTTTAAGAATAAGCTCATCTTCAATGATGTGAATGTCACGTGTAGGATTGACATCTCCCTCCACATGGATCACATTTTCATCATCAAAACAGCGGACAACATGAACAATTAAGTCAACTTCACGTATGTGAGAAAGAAAGGCATTCCCTTTTCCTTTGCCTTCCGAAGCTCCTTTAACCAATCCAGCTATATCAACAAATTCAACACTAGTGGGGATCTTCTCTTCCGATCCAACAATATCATACAAAGTATCCAACCGCTCATCAGGAACGGGAACGACTCCAATATTGGGATCTATAGTACAAAACGGGAAGTTCGCGGCATCAGCACCAGCATCACTTAAAGCATTAAACAAAGTGGACTTTCCTACATTCGGAAGCCCTACAATTCCACATCGTAAACTCATGTATTACAGTAAATTAAGAATATTAATCAATTAGTTAGTAACTGCTTATTCAATAGCAGTTTGTTGTATGAATTCTTCTTCGGGCAGTTTAACCGCAGTTAACTTTCCGTATCCCACGCGATCAAAAACACAACCGGTATCAATACCAATCATCTTATCTTTCTGGATCGGTTTAGGGCGTGGGGTATGTCCAAATACCACCGTCTTTTCCCATGGTGTTTCAAAGGCATTCAAATGCGACCGCTCCCAGAGAAATTCCTGCATTTCGTCTTCATCCTCAATACTTTCAGCAATCGTTTTGGCCGGCGATAATCCTGCATGGACAAAAAAGTAATTATCCGTATCATAGTAGAGTCGCGTATTTTCGTAAAATTCTCTATGGGTCTCCGGCAATGTAAGGCTATCACCATCGGGATTATAGGATTTGATCGTCTCCCGTCCCCCGTTCATCATCCACATATTATTACTGCCCTTTCGAAAAGCATCCAAAAGCATTTGCTCGTGGTTACCACGCAAGAATACACAATCAACTTTTTTTGCAAATTCAAGCAAGTAATCTACAACCTGTTTGGAGCCCGGTCCTCGGTCAATATAATCTCCTACAAACACAAACTGGCGATCATAGTAAGGCTCCAGCTTTTCTAAAAGTACCTTCATGGAATGATAACAACCATGGATATCACCAAGTGCTATAATTTTTTTCTGACTCAAAATAGAATAGCCTTACGATTTAAAGGATGACTCAATTAGGCCACGTCCCTTTTTGTTAATTTTTCCATCCTCTTGTAACTGCTCCAGAGCAGAATCTAATATACCGTTGATAAAGTTACCGGATTTCTTAGTCGAATATTTCTTGGCAATCTCAATAACTTCGTTTAATGATACCTTTGTAGGTATTTGTTCATAATATAGAAACTCGGCAATAGCTATCCGCAGCAATTGGCGATCTATGGTATTAAGACGTTCCAAACGCCAATTATTTAAATGGCTTTGGATAATTTCATCAATCTCATCTTGGTTGTTGGCAATTTTTAAAAATAAGCGCTCGGAAAATTTAAAAATTTCGGTATCACCGGATAGCTTTGGTTTTATTACCGCTTTAATAATATCTTCCCACTTACCTTTGCCAATCTCATTGGCATAAAGAGCTTGTAGAACTGCTTCTCGTGCTTCTCTGCGTTGAGCCATTAGTCTATAGTCACCGTTTTAAATCGTTCAAAATATAAAACCAATTTAACTGTGAAATCATTTATTCAATGAGATAGGTCTAAATTAGTTCTATATCTCTTTTAAAATGAAAAAGCCTGTCATACCCTTTTGGGCAACAGGCTTTCGCTGTATGTGGGTGCTACTGGATTCGAACCAGTGACCTCATGCGTGTCGGGCATGCGCTCTAAACCAACTGAGCTAAGCACCCAAAAATCCATGGGCAGTACTTCAATTCAAGAGCGATGAATATACGTATATTTTATCATTGATGACAACATTTATATTCCTTGAAAAGGAACAACTGATTTATAAAATTATTCGAAATTTTAATTAAATATTTCGATATGAAATCATCAAGAATATATTATTTGACCACTCAATACGCCGTTAAAAATCTATTAACTGTAAGCTTACTCATATTAATTCTACTTGTCACTGTTCTACCCATAGCTGCTCAAGAGCTGACAAATCCAGATAAGTTTGAAAATTTACTTCCTGAAACCATCAACAACTCTTGGAAAAAATCATCATATAACAGTTTTACATCTCAAGATGAACATTGGGGTAGTACTTCCTATATGGGACCTGATAATGCCATTATCCAAATTGGAATTCGACATTATTCGGCTGATAAGTGGAATAAAGAAAAGCAGAAAACAAAGCAAGAAAGTGAAAGTAAAAATATTGAAGGTTACACCCTTTACCTTGGCGAAATGATGGGACAACGCGAGGCCTTATTATTTTTGGATAACAACTTTTCCGTTCGATTTACCGGCCCTAAGAAAATTATTGACACACAAATAACTACCTTTTTAGATGCTGTTTCCCTAGAAACCATATTGAAGCTTACTTCAAAAGAAAAGGGCAAGACTTCACCTTCAAACAGCAAGACTCAATCAAAATTATTAAAAAAACTATTGCCCGATAATTTAGCCGGTATGCAACATGGAAAAATATCACAGCACGCATCTGCACCTGTTGTGTCTACGACCTATGGTAATGATGAACTATCCTATTCAGTTAATATTCAAATGGCTAAAGGAGAACTTGCTAATAAACACAAAAAACAGTTACAGAACGAGCTTAATGAACCTAATACTGATCTTGAACAGGTTGTTCACCAAGGCTCTACACTATTCTACCGCGAAGAGGAATCTGCAATATCATATATGTCATTTTATGATAATAGCCTTATTATTATTGGAGCAGATGCTCCTGTCCAAACCTCATTTAATAAAGAAAAAGCTAAGAAACATCTCTTGAAAACTTATGAGGAGTTAGCATCGAATTTTAAATAGACAACGGTTGGAAATTTTTATGAAGCTGACAAAAATTGTTATTCCTCTGTTCTTATTTTTCTCCCTGTTCACTGCTTGCCAAATGGGTGATTCCTCACAAATGAGTAAATCGCAACAACGACAGATGCAATCAAATTTTGAATCCATACAGAAGTCGCATCAAGCTCTACTTAAAGAATATCAACAGGATTCTGCCTCTATGCCCGCTGAAATGAAAGCACTCTATTCACAGATGCAAAAGATGCATCAACAAATGAGTGACAATCATAATCACATGATGTCGGGCCATAACGGGAGTGGCATGGGTATGCACCAAGATGACGGACAGATGAAAAAGCGCCGTCAGATGCGTAGGCAAATACAAAATAGAATGACCCGAGAATGGTACAGCCAAATGGAAAGCATGCACCAGCAAATGGCCAGCAGGCATGAGCAAATGAATCAAACAAAAAAAGCAAAGCAACACCGACAGATGGGCAATGGCTTTGGTAAAATGAAAAACATGGTCCCAGAAGATGATCAGACTTCAAATGAGCCCGTAAATAATGAAGCAGATCCTGCACTCTTGGATGGAGCTAATCTTTATTCACAAAACTGCGCCACATGTCATGGCCGAAATGGACAAGGCTTCGGCAATGGGTTCCCTCCTCTTGTTGATTCAGAATGGATAACAGGCGATAAATCCATACCCCTCCGGATAATCAGGGACGGATTACGCGGAAGAATAGAAGTTAATGGAGAAACTTACAGCGGAACTATGCCTTCATTTAAAGCGCGACTCAGCTTGGCAGAAATAGCGGCCATCACAAATTACTTGCGTAAAAAGAGTGAAGGAGATTATCCTGAAGTTACCCAAGAAGATGTGCTCCAAATATCCAATACATATAGTGATCGTAACGCACCATGGCAACCGAAAGAACTATTAGGTGAGTAGTCAAAAATTTTGTTCATTATACCATCTTCAAAAAAGAAAGCCGCACCTTTCACAGTGCGACTCTCGTTAGGGATTCACAGTAGATGGTTAGGCTACTGTGCTATAGGTTAGGTTATGAGACAAAAAGTGTTTGGTTTTAATTTTCTTCGTGTTGTTGGATACTAGATTTATTCCATCCGCCACCCAATGCGCGATAGAGATCTACGCCAGCGGTTAATTGCTGTAGCTTATTGTTGATATCGGATAATTGAGCTGATAAATAATTCTGTTGGGCCGTCAGCACTTCGGTGTAATTTGCTTCTCCGTATTGCAATAGCTCCCGAGAATATTCAACTGCATTCTGTAGTGCTTCCAGTTGTTTACGGCTCAACTCTCTTTTCTCATCCGCGTTATTAAATGAGCTTAAGGCATTTGATACTTCGCTGCTGGCATTAATGATGGTACTGCGGAGTTCCAATTTTGCCTGTTCTTGACGCGCCTTACTTCGCTTTAACTGTGCTTTATTCTGTCCCCTGTTAAAAATTGGCTGCGTAACCCCCGCAATCAGATTATAAAATACCGAGCCCGGTTGAAAAAGATCATCCGTTTGCAGGCTCTGGTATCCCCCTTCGGCCGTGAGTCGAAACGAAGGATAAAATTGTGCACGTGCATTGTTTGTCAGCTCAAAGGCAGAACGAAATGAGTGCTCAGCTGCAACAATATCGGGACGATTTCTCAGCAATTGTGCCGGTACTCCGGTTGCAAGTGAATCTATGGGCGACTGCTCTTCCAAACTGTTCCGATCAATACTACCAGGTGACCGACCGAGCAAAATACTGAGCCCATGTTCTTGTTCAGTAATCTGTTGACGCAATTCTGGGATAGTTACTTCAGCCGCATACCGATTGGCAATACTCTGCTGAAGTGATACGCCCGTTACCAACCCACTTTCTTTCAAACTTCTGATGGCTTCCACATCCTCCCGGCGATTTTGGACCGTTTCTTTGGTGATTTCAAGTTGTTTATCGAGAGCCAGCAGTCGGTAGTAGGAATTAGCCACTTGGGCAATCAGTCGCGTTTGTACGGCCCTACGAGTCGCTTCTGCCTGCAATAAGGATGCAAAACTTGCCTGTTTGACGCTTGTCAATTTTCCCCAAACGTCAAGCTCCCAGCTTGAACTCATCGATACCGAATAACGCTCACTTGCTGGGATAGATCCGCCCCCGATACCACCAAAGCTGTTGGCATTATCAGATTGCTCGTTATAAGAGGCATCTGCTCCCAGTGACAACGAAGGCAGCATGCTCATCCGACCTTGAAAAAAGTCGGCCTCTGCAATACGAATTTGCTGAATTGCACTCTGAAGTTGCAGGTTATTTTCCAGCGCTTCTTCTATAAGGTCGCGCAGTTCAGGGTCTTTAAAAACTTCCTGCCACGGCATATCAGCTAGCGTAGTGCTGTCCATTTCTACCTGTTCAAAGGGATACAGGTCTTCTGTCTGCATTTCGGGCTGCTCGTACGACTTTGTGGCGATACACGACGACAGTGAAACCGTAATCACTAGCGCAGCTATCACTATTGAATAATGACGAAAAAACATAGATTCAGTTAAATAATTTTTTATTGATTTGATCACGGCTTTAGAATTTTTTCTCTGCGCTCTTTAACAACTTCCGGTGGACCTGAAATCTTCTCCTGAAGCTTCTGGAAGATGATGAACAGTACTGGAATCACCAGCAAGCCAATGAAGGTCCCAATAAACATTCCACCCGCTGTACCAATACCAATGGATTGATTGGCGTTGGCATTAATTCCTGTTGCTAATGCCAATGGAAGCAATCCGGCGATAAAGGCAAAAGAAGTCATCAAAATGGGACGAAGTCGTGCCTCGGCCCCGTCGATGGCAGCTTTTACAATACTCAACCCTTCTTCGCGGCGACGTTGCAAACCAAATTCTACCACCAGAATAGCGTTCTTGGCCAAGAGTCCCATCAACATAATGGCCGATATCTGTAAATAAATATTATTGGCTACACCAAAGATATTGGCAAAGATAAACGATCCCATTAATCCGATAGG
>JBEPWP010000031.1:0-12985 GCA_041642355.1 Fodinibius sp.
TCGGCGCTCCATTCAGCACTGACAGGCAAGAAGCTGAAGGAACGGCTAAGCTGCGTTACGCAGCTAAGCTATAAGAATAGTTGTTGTCAACTACATTTAATTGCATGATGATGATTTACGAGATCATCGCAAAATCTCGGCATGCAGCCTGCGATTCTACTCACCCCGTCGAATCCATTACACCCCCAATACGTCAAAGAACTTTCTTTTATAAGTCACATAATATAACACAATTTAAACGCGATATCATTCCCGATTATTGTTGCTGTCCAGATAGCTAAATAACCACTTCCTCTGCAGGCTCACGCAAGTTATAATTTGAGCTCATAACCTTTCCATAAGCTCCGGCATTGGCAATCAAAATGATATCTCCTTCTTCCGAGTTGGGAAATAAGCGATCAATACCCAGTTTATCACCCGATTCACAAATAGGTCCAACAATGTTGACCGTTTGATTCGCAGGATGATCCACCTTTGAAAGATTAACAATAGTATGCCGCGCGCCGTACAGAGCAGGTCGGATAAACGAATTCATCCCTGTTTCTATACCCACATATTGCATTTCTCCCTTGCCTTTCAGCTGTGTTACCTTACTCAACAATACACCAGATGTAGCCACTAAAAAGCGACCTGGTTCTACCCATAAATCATATTGGGGATGAGCCTCTTTAAATTGTAGTAGAGATTTATCAACCTCTTCAATATCCAGATTTGCCTGCGTTTCATTTTCCTGGATTCCAAAACCTCCACCCAGATCCAAGATATCAACACCACCCAGCTGTTCAGCCACGTTATGCAAAATTACAGCCGTATATTTCCACGATTGGGGATCTTTAATACCGCTGCCAATATGAGCATGCAAACCTTTTACAGAAATATCATGAGATTCTATCAGGGATTTAAGCTCTTCTATCTCAAAGCGGGGTATTCCAAACTTTGATTGCACGCCACCCGTCTTCACATGCTCATGATGTCCACCGCCATGGCCAGGATCAATCCTCAAAAACAGTTCCTCTCTCTTAAACAGGTTGGGCCACTGTTGCAGCGGGTAAATATTGTCGAGCGTTACATTTACGCCAAGCTTAAGTCCTTCTTCATATTCAGATCGGGGGGCAAAATTAGGAGTGAACAAAATCTTTTTGGGATCGATATCAGGAAATAGTCCAAAAACTTTCTTCACTTCTCCAATCGACACGCATTCAAAACCAAAATCCAAGGCTCTAAAAGTTTTTAAAATCTCATCATTTGCGTTAGCCTTCATCGCATACAAGCCAAATGATATCGCCTCCAAATTCTGAATAAGATTCGCATATCTTTTAATCGTATCCATATCATACACATAATAGGAGCCGTCATCCTGCATGATTTTCAGCAGCTGATCACGCTTTTTGTTCCACCAGGGTTCACCATTCTTTTCTACCTCATCCTCCTCTTTCATCAACTGTGACCAAGTAGGACCAAAAGACTGCTGTTTACCCGATTGTAAAATTACTTGTTCGTGCAGTTGACGTACCAGCCGATCGGCCTGATCACCTTCTACTACAAACGTAAAATTTAAGTCATTAGCAGCCTGACTAACCAAATAAACCTGATGCTCTTGAAAAACCTCAAAAGCCGATCCCAATTGATGCAAAATCGTTCGAATACGGCGTCCCAAAAGACTTACAGCCGAAACCGACTCAATAATATCAACCTCACAAAAACTTTCCAGATCCGCTACAAATTCATCCCGAATATCCTGAAAATGCTCATTCAATCCCGGATCTAATGAAACCGTAACATTTGATTGTGAAGTTGATACCAGGTCAATAGACAATCCATAATGCTTAAATATTTCAAAAGCATCGGCCAAAAAGCCAACCTCTTGCCACATTCCGAGCGAATCCATACTCACTAGAATCACATCATCACGAACAGCAATAGCTTTTACGATAGCTTCATCATCAGAACCCTTCGAAGAGATGACCGTTCCCGCCAGCTCCGGCCTTAACGTGCATCGCACATGGATGGGGATATTGTGCTTCCGAGCAGGCATAATACTCCGCGGATGTAATACCTTTGCCCCATTGGTGGCAATCTCCTGCGCCTCTTCATAACTGAGGTGGTTCAACAATCTTGCCGATGGCACGGCATGGGGATTCACTGAAAACATGCCCGGAACGTCGGTCCAAATCTCTAATCGTTCGGCCCCAATTTTTGCAGCAAAATAAGCGGCCGAAACATCTGATCCCCCTCGGCCTAAAATTACAGTTTTATCCTCCGAATCACTTCCAATAAATCCCTGCGTAACAACTACCGGACCTGCTTTCTCTAAATCAGCAGCGACTCTTTCATCATATATAGTAGTACTTACCGCGGAGATAATCCGTGATCGTTCCGTAGCATTTTTTCGAATAATCGTTTTAATATGATTTCTCGCATCAACCCATTCTGCTGAATCTAACTCTTGATTTAAATACGCTGCTCCCAGCTTGGTTGCCATAAGCTCACCCATCGCCAAAAGTCGCGCCTGAACCCGGTAACTGGCCTCACCGATCAGCTCAATCCCACGCACAATATGTTCCAACTCTTCAAATTCATCAGAAAGTAACGTTTGGGGCGATACATTCAGCTTTTTCCCCAGATCAAGATGTTGTTCTTTTATCTGTTCAACTTTCTTGAGCAAATTTTTGTCTGATGGATACTCAACAATTTCTTCGAGCGTATTTGAAACACCACTCAACGCAGAATGCACCAAGCACACTTTGTAGCCCTCGTCTTGGCGCTTTTGCACTTCAGCTGCGATTGTTTTCCAATTTTCGAAGGATGACACGCTCGTGCCCCCAAATTTTAATACAATCCAATTTGAACGTTCGCTGGTCATATTCTATTGGTACTAACTGAAATTCTTGTTTGGAATCATTTATAATAGCGGTAAAGATAATAATCTCTTAATCCGTTTTTTTGAAAAATTCAGCAACTAATTTTTCGGTGGAACTGTTAATTCTCTTACTTTGTGCACCCTTAATTGCTATCAAAAATCAATGACTGTTCAAGGCGTGAAAAGAATTATCATCCTGCTGGGGCTAATACTTTCAGCACAACTTACCTACGGGCAACAATCCGCCTCTATCAATGGATATATTACCGACGCCCAGACGGGTGAAACACTCATTTCTGCCAATATAGCATTTAAAGACAGTCGTAAGGGGACATCCTCCAACACCTCCGGGTATTTTACCCTCACGGATATCAATCCGGGAACCTACACTATTGTTGCTACTTATGTGGGGTACCAAAGATACGAGCAGAAAATTACTCTTGAGCCGGGAGAAAGCTTACGTCTTGATATTGAACTCAAACCAGAAGGATTTCAGCTCGGTGAAGTAGTCGTTGAATCGGAGCGCGAAAAAGAGGAGCAGCGCGATATTGGTATTGCTCAAATGCAGACCAAACTCATCAAAGAATTACCTTCTGTACTTCAATCTGATGTCTTTCGATCACTGCAATTACTACCGGGCGTCAAAGCGGCTTCCGATTTTTCCAGTGGCCTTTATATTCGCGGCGGCAGCCCCGACCAAACCCTGATACTCCTCGATCGCACAACAGTTTATAATCCCTCGCACTTTTTTGGATTTTTCTCAACATTCAACCCCGATGCCGTTAAAGATGTACGACTTTATAAAGGCGGCTATCCCGCCAAATATGGGGGCAGACTGGGATCAGTCCTTACCATCTTTAATAAGGATGGCAACCGAAACGAATTTCAAGGATCCGTTACGGCGGGATTACTCTCCTCCCGAGCTTCAATAGAAGGTCCATTCAAAAAAGGATCCTATATGTTTGCCGTTCGGCGATCTACCCTGGAACCAGTACTAGCCATATTGCAAAATACTACTGACAACATTCCAGATAGCTTTTACTTTTTGGATGTAAACGGGAAGGTCAATTACGATGCCAATGCAAATAACAAGTTATCACTGGCATTTTATACCGGAACCGACAACCTCAAATTCCCCTTCTCCACCGACGCAGGCATTGATCTCAATTACGGAAATCAGACACTTAGCTCAACATGGACTCACATTTTTTCAGAAAAAGTATTTTCTAACTTCACTGTCACCGGATCACGATACTTTAATTACCCCTCTATAAATCTTGCTTCAACTCCAATCGATCGTTCAAATAATATCTACGATTTTTCGCTTAAGGGTGACATCGAATATCTACCCAATGAAGACCATGAAATTTCCACCGGCTTCTGGGTAGGAAATCTGACGTTAAAACTACAGGATAGCTTTGATGGAGAAGATACATTCAGCTCACGAATCCAAACGCAGTATGGGTCATGGTACGTCCAAGATAAATGGGATATTTCGGATCAATGGACCGCAACACCCGGCTTGCGTGTAGCTGGATTTAGTGAAGGCGAATACCTGCGGCTTGAACCACGTATGTCGCTAGAATATCGCCCCACTGAACGCATTCGTCTGCAGGGAGCATATGGACGATACAATCAGTTTTTAACACTTATATCCAACGAAGCTTTTACGGGCTTTGATGTCTGGCTGACTACCGATAACGGCGTGCCTCCCGCCTATGGCAACCAATATGTAGTAGGAGCAAAAACGATACCGTGGGAAGGATACGGCCTGGATCTGGAACTTTATTATCGTTCGATGAACGATTTATTTGAGCTCGATCCCTTTATTTCAGATCAGGCCGGATTGCCCTATAATGAAATTTTCCGCTTTGGTGAGGGCTATGCCTATGGCGCTGAACTCTATTTTGAGCGGCAAGTAGGCCGATTAACCGGTTTCGCCGGATACACGTTTGGGGTAACACGTCGCAAATTTCCCAATTTCAACGACCCCATTTCCAATCAAGGTACAGCCCGATACTATCCACCAAAATACGATCGCATTCATGATTTAAATATCGTCCTGCAATACGATATCAGCAATCGGTGGTCAACAACAGTAACCTTTAATTATGCCACTGGACAAGCCTATACCAAACCCCTGGGACGCACTACAGCTTTCGATGTCCCAACTTCTGGTCTTAGTTTTGATCAGCTTGTTGTTGGTCGCGTTAACGCATCACGGTTGCCCGACTACAATCGGCTGGACTTTAGCTTTAGTCGGCAAGGTACATTTTTTGGGATGGGCGAAGCAGAGTGGCAATTTCAGATCATCAACGCCTACTCACGTCGCAACGTATGGTTTTATAATTATGATTTGGATGAGAATCCCGCAGAACGCGAAGCTATTACCCTGCTCCCTATTTTACCAACTATTTCATACACCATCGATTTTTAACCATGACAAAACTCATTACAATATTATCGCTCTTGGTCGTACTGGCAGGCTGTGACCTCTACGAGCAAGATGAATACCAAGAATACTATGTTGTAGAATCGTATTTGGTTGCAAACGGAAATCTGCAGCAGGTTCGTCTTTCTACCACCAGTCCCATAGAGGAAGCTTACCGATTTGAAGACAACACCGTTTCTGGAGCTACCGTTGAAATTCAGCGGCTAAATCCAGACAGCTCTATCACCGAACGTTATCAATACCAAGAACAGCGTCCAGGTATTTATACCCCAGTCAATAACACAACCATACAAGAGAAACAGTTATATCGCCTGCAGATAACGACCTCCGGTGGCGATGAAATTTCTTCTACAACCTACGTTCCCGGTGATTTTAAAACGGTTAATGATCTGGACCCCAGCTATGTGTATCAAAGTGAACAGCAGGTTCAAATAACAACTACGCCAAGCTCATATATCACTGAACGCCAAACCTATTTTGTATTCACCATCAGCGCATTACAACCAAATTCCCTTAATTTAACCCCCTTTTACGCCGACCAAGTCGATGACGATGAAACCGATATTGAAGAATTCTATGTAAATTCATCGGGGATCGTCAATGAGGGGAACTTTGAACGTAACTCGGATCAAACCATCACCCTACGGTTACCATGGCTAGGCGTTGCCTTTTACGGCTCAAATAATATTATTGTAAATGCCATAGATGACAACTTCTATGATTTTCTCAGATCACATGATACCCAATCTGGGGGCACCACATTGTCGCCGGGAGAAATTCAAAATATCCGTTATAATGTAGATGGAGGAATTGGCATCTTTGGAAGCATGGCAAGTGATACCGTAAATACTTGTATAGAACGTCCACAACCGCCCTTAATATGTTCTCAAAATTAACCTCATTTGCGCTATTCTTTTTCTTCGTTACTAGTTTGGCTTGGCCTGTTTCAGCCCAGGAATCCGAATCATTCAATCTTGCTCGTATAAAATACAGTGGCGGCGGAGATTGGTATAACAATCCATCCGCATTACGCAACCTGGCCGATTTTGCCCGCGAGCACGTGCCTATTGCTATAAATCCAGAATATGATGACATCGAAATAGGCAGCCCCGATCTCTTTAACTATCCTTTTGCCTTCTTAACCGGTCATGGCACCATTACCATAAACCAGGCCGAAGCCAAAAATTTGCGAACCTATCTGCAAAATGGTGGCTTTCTTTATGTGGATGATGATTATGGGTTGGATGAACATTTCCGGGACGCCATTAATAAAGTATTTCCCAATGAAAAGCTGGTCGAACTACCGTTTGATCATCCTATTTACCATCAAGTTTTTGAATTCTCAGAAGGGTTGCCCAAAATCCATGAACACGACGGCAAACCGCCCCAGGGATTGGGGATCCTTTTAGACGGTCGATTAGCCGTATTTTATACCTATGAAACAAACTTGGGGGATGGATGGACTAATCCGGATGTTCATAACGATCCCGCGGCCGTAAGAGAAAAAGCACTTCAGATGGGTACGAACATTTTGATTTATGCTCTTACCAGTGGTCAGTAGAATCCAAGCTCATCCCACACTTATCTACCAACATAAGAAAGCAGATATATTACAGACGGTTGCCTTTTTAATAAGGCGTAATTTACGGATATTTAACCAACCGCTAATTCAAGCAAATGTTATCAAATTATGATTATTCCAATAGCCAGCGATCATGCCGGTTTTGAGGCTAAAGAAAAGGTCAAAAAGTGGCTCGAAGAAATGGGACATATGCCCGTAGATTTTGGCACCCACTCCGATGACTCGGTCGATTATCCCGATTTTGCCATCCAGGTGGCCGAAAAAGTTGATGAAGGTGAACACGACAAGGGGATCCTTATTTGCGGAAGTGGTCAAGGTATGTGCATGACCGCCAATAAATACAAAAATGTGCGCGCCGCCTTGGTATATGATGATAATTCCGCTGAAATGACGCGAAAGCACAATAACGCGAATATTTTATGCCTGCCCGGAAGACAACTCGGTGCAGAAAAATTAAAAAAGATTGTCGAAATTTGGCTTAATACTGATTTTGATGGCGGTCGTCACGAACGTCGCGTAAATAAAATTCACGATCTAACTGATAAAAATTAATGGATATGCAACCTCTATCTGATCAAGATTCTGAAATTTTTGAACTATTAGATGAAGAAAAGGAGCGTCAAAATGACAATCTAGAACTCATTGCATCCGAAAACTTTGCCTCAAGAGCGGTTATAGAGGCAATGGGATCGACATTAACAAACAAATATGCCGAGGGGTTGCCCGGCAAACGATATTATGGCGGTTGTGAAGTAGTTGACAAGGTTGAAGAACTTGCTCGCGAACGAGCTAAAAAACTTTTTGGGGCTTCCTGGGTAAACGTCCAACCACACTCCGGTGCACAAGCAAATGCCGCAGTGTACCTTACTTTTATGGAACCCGGCGAAACGCTATTGGGCCTGGATCTTTCGCACGGTGGACACTTAACTCACGGTTCGCCCGTCAACTTTTCCGGAATTTTATACAATTCGGAATTTTATGGCGTTGACAGAGAAACCGGCCGTATTGACCTTGATGAGGTCCGCAAAAAAGCCAAAGAAATTCAGCCCAAACTGATTTCAATCGGTGCTTCGGCATATCCCCGTGATTTTGATTATAAAGCATTTCGCGAAATTGCCGATGAAGTGGGCGCCTATTTATGGATGGATATGGCCCACACCGCTGGACTTATTGCTGCGGGCTTGTTAAACAATCCACTGCCCCATTGCCATGTTGTAACGACTACCACACACAAAACGTTACGAGGACCACGAGGAGGCATGATTCTTCTGGGCGAAGATGGAGAAAACACACTTGGCGTAACAGCACGCAAATCCGGACGGACAAAAAATTGGAGTGAAATACTCGATTCCGGCGTATTCCCGGGAACACAGGGCGGGCCGCTCATGCACGTTATAGCATCGAAAGCCGTCTCTTTCAAAGAGGCACTGCAAGACGATTTTAAATCATATCAGCAAAAGGTACAGGAGAATGCCAAAGCGATGGGCAACTCTTTTATGGAGATGGGATATGACCTGGTAAGTAACGGTACCGACAACCATCTTATCCTCATTGATCTACGGAATAAGGGCCTAACCGGCAAAGTGGCCGAAGAAGCATTGGAGAAAGCCAACATCACTCTCAACAAAAATATGGTGCCCTTTGATACAGAAAGTCCATTCGTTACTTCAGGGATTCGCATCGGATCGCCTGCTATGACGACTCGAGGATTGGGAACCGAGGAATTTAAAACTATTGCTAAGCTGATCGACAAAGTACTGCAGAATCCGGAAGACGAATCTGTCATCAAAGAAGTGAAAGGACAGGTCTCCGAACTCTGCGACGATTTCCCACTCTACGATTTTATAACTGCTTAGTAACCCCGAAACCGTTGTATGACTGAAGAACGCCAAATAATGACCGGGGATCCCCCCGAAGCCAAAAAACCTAAAGACCGAACTGCCAACATGTCGTTCCTGGACCATCTCGAGGAGTTGCGCTGGCGCCTCATCAAAGGTCTAGCCGGTATTGGTGTGGGGATGGTCATCGCTTTTTTCTTTGGGGATTTTCTAGTTGCCGACGTCATGCTTGGACCTACTCAATCAGACTTCTTGGTATACCGCTTACTGGGGATTGATGCAATCGATCTCACCATCCAAAGTCGAAAACTACCCGGACAATTTTTTACCTACTGGGGCACGCTTATCGTCTTTGGAGGCATTCTGGGGTCGCCCATCCTATTTTATCAAATATGGTCGTTTATAGAGCCGGCGATGGAGAAATCAGAAAAATGGAAGTCAATAGGACACAGTGCATTCATCACGTTCTTTTTTCTGCTGGGCGTAGCATTTGGATACTTTATTTTAGTGCCCTTTGCCCTCCAATTTTTCAGCCAGTTCCAAATATCCGATGCCATCCACAACGATTTTGACATCAACGAGTATTTCAGTTCACTCACCATGTGGATACTGTCATGCGGGGTTATCTTTCAGCTTCCGGTGTTAAGCTATTTCTTTTCCAAGTTTGGGTTACTTACCCCCGAGTTTTTGAAACAATATCGCCGACATGCCATCATTTCCTGCTTCGTTTTATCTGCCTTTTTAACGCCTCCCGACCCTGTATCACAAGTCCTTATTGCTATCCCATTAGTACTGCTTTTCCAACTTTCTATCTGGATCAGCAAATTGGGCGTTCGCAAACGCAACAAAGAGCTGGAACAAGCGTTTGGTAATGGGTAGATGCTGGAAATTTTGTTTTCCTGTGCACTGTAAATACGTTACCTTTAACGCTATTAAAATCAGCGTAAATAGAATTTTTCGACTCAATAGAATTAGATTTCAAATAGTTTTTACATAAATGAGATTTCTTAAAAAATCACCTTTTCTGCTGTTAGTACTACTCATTTCTTCAGTACTTCTTATTCAGGGTTGTGACGATGATAACAACCGTCCCACCGGACCGGATTACAGTTTTGTTCCCGACGCCTACAACCTCTCAGATGCAACTTCCTCCTTCACTAAGGATGGTGGAGTTGAGATTCATATCATTGAAGAAGGTATTTGTCCCGGCGGTACTGATTGTGTTGTTGAGCCTGTAGACCAAATAAGAGTAAAATATACAGGACGTATTTACAATGGTGGAGATGGTGAAGGTGAAATCTTTGAAAGCACTTTTGTTGATAGTATTGATACCCCTGCGATAATTTCAAACCTTACCCCCAATTCTACCGACCAACAGCCGGCACAAATCGAAGGATTTCGTCGTGGACTGCTAGGAATGCAAGAAAAAGAAAAAAGAGTCATTATTGTCCCCCCAGAATTAGGATATGACGATAGCCGACCTGGAGTAAGTGGAATTGACCTACGAGGCGACTCTCTACGATATGATGTAGAACTTACCAATCTAGGTCAATAATTACATTATTACTCTACGAAATATACTCTCTTGGAATTTTGGGATTGATACTCGTCAATATTTCGTAGGGTATTGTATCAATTTTTGACGCCCAGTCCCACGCATTATTTTCAGGATACAGTAACTCAACCGTGGTTCCCGGTTTATATTCATCATCACCTAGGAAAACCATGGTGAAATTCATAGTTATATTACCGACCAATGGATACTTTTGCCCATTTATCCGGACAGTAAGCTCTTCTGACAAACTTCGTTTAAGCCCATCATCATATCCTACAGGAATAATGCCTAAAAAGCCATCTTTGGGCGCCTGCCAATTGGCCCCATAACTTACTGAACTTTGCTCAGTAATAGCCTTCACCTGTACAAGGCGCGACTTCCATTGCAGTATAGGACTAATCCCATTAATGCTCTTTTTTCCGGGCGCATAACCATATAGGCCAATTCCCAAACGAACCATATCAAACTGATCACTAGGATAAAAGGCCGTTCCGCCCGTATTGGCGATATGAGTCGTCAACGTGTCAGGGAAATGTGAACGAATAGTTTTAAACAAACGGTGTTGTTTATTGACGTAATCAGATCCCGGCCGATCTGCCGTTGCAAAATGACTGTACAAGCCGGTACAAAATAGATTATTATACTCTTTAACCAATTCAGCAACGCGTTCGGCCTCAGCTACATCAAATCCCAAGCGTCCCATACCGGTATCAAAATTAAGATGATAGGAACTCCCATTGGGAAGCCACTCAAAATGTTCATCAGCACTGACCGTTGCCGTCAAATTGTGTACCCTGTATTGTGATGCCATCGATTTTTGTGGCACTTCAAATACAAGAATGGGCTTTGTAATCCCTTGCTTGCGCAGCTCAATACCTTCATGAATATCGTTTACTGCAAAAGCCTCCACAAGCGGTTCCAGCGTATCGGCCACTTCTACCGCTCCATGGCCATACGCATCAGCCTTAACCACCGCCAAAACACGCGTTTCCTCATTTATATGGGTACGGAGTGATTGTAAGTTTTTCTTTAGCTTCTCAAGATTAATTTCAACCGTTGAGCTTGACTTCTGAATCATACAAAACGTACTTTTATAAATTTAACCAAGATTTCTTTTTGTCTTTTAAAATCACATTTGCGGCATTATAGCCCGCCGCTCCAAAAACACCTCCTCCAGGATGACATGATGCCGATGATAAATATAAATTCTCAATGGGTGTTTTATATTCACTCATTTCGGGTATCGGACGAAACATGAACATCTGATCGAAACTCATCTCGGCATGCATCACGTTACCACGCAAGAGCCCGTGCTTTCGTTCGATATCCAGCGGCGACTGTATATACCAATCAATTAGCTTATTTTCCATATTTGGGGCATAGCCAGTAACCACATCATAAATCTTTTGGGCTTCCCGTTCACGAATATCATCCCAGTGAAGGTTGCCATGCAATTCATACGGATGCCATTGAGCCCAGGCATAAAGGGTATGTCCGCCACTTGGGGCTACATCGGGATCTATTTGGGAAAACGTCATCGCCAATACGGCTGGGTTGGCCGGCGGCTTTTGTTGAAGGTAGTCCCCAATAGCATTATTCATATACTGAACGGATGGAGCTAGCAGCTGCATCCCATTATGGATATAAGAATCACCGGGACATGCAGAATACCGAGGCAATTCTTCCACCGCACATCGAATGACCATCCCAAACCCATTCCCCACATTGATGTTTTCAACCTTTTCGTAGGTGGCCTTCGGTAGATGATCACGCCCCACCAATTTCATCATTGTGGTTTGCACATGCGCATTTGAAATAATAGTGTCGGCCCGATATTCTTCCTCAGCCGTCTGCACCCCCAGCGCTTTTCCATCTTCAATGAGAATATTTTTGACGGGTGAACCGGTTATAATCTCTCCACCGTGCTCCTCAATAAATCGAGCCATCGCCTGGGTCAGCATTCCACTCCCACCCCGCGGATGTTTGGCCCCACTCTGGTGTAACATCGACTGCCATCCGGCAAAATCGCCCGTAGCGGGATGATCGGGCGTAGGCCCAGACTGTGCCGCAAACCACATTAATGCCGCCTTCATGTGCGGATTCTCAAAAGCATCGTCAACCACCTTGCCATAGCTGCTCAATATTTTCTGGAGACCGCCAAGCTGTTCCCCCTTTTCAAACATACCGCCATCACGCATCTGCCCTTTTATAATTTCCGTAACAATATTCTTGCCACTGGGCGGTACCATAAATGCTTTTAAAACTCCCTTATTAATGCGTCCCCAGAATTCTACAAACTCACGATAATTCTCAACATCCTCGGGGACCACCTTGCCAATGGAATCCAAGGTACGTTCCAGATCTTTAAAAAAATGGATCACTCCCTTACCGTCGGGCAATGGGTACGACATAATGGGGTCCATTTCGATATATTCGAGCCCATAGGTTTCCAGCTCGAGCTCTTCCAAAATGCCGGTCTGGTGAATCATAATATGCACAGAAGAGCCTACATCCATCCTAAAACCCTGCGGATATTTTTCAGACTTGAACATCGTCTCGGTGCTCACCGCACCTCCCAGCTGATTCTGACGCTCTAGTACTTTTACAGAATAGCCCTCCTTGGCCAAATAGCAGCCTGTAACCAATCCATTATGACCTGAACCAACAATTATAACATCTTGTTTAGACATTGTTTATC
>JBEPWP010000032.1:0-12624 GCA_041642355.1 Fodinibius sp.
TAGGACCAAAGAAGAAGCGGGAAGCCGCGCTACGAGAGAACGTGGATATCTATATCATCAACAGGGAAAACATACCGTGGCTCGTGGAGCATTTAGGCAGCACGTGGAACTTCCGCAACCTTGTAATCGACGAGCTATCGAGCTTCAAGAACCCGACAGCTAAACGCTTCAAAGCCCTAAAGAAAATCAGGGGCAGGGTACGAAGAGTAATCGGCTTGACCGGTACACCGGCACCGAACAGCCTTATCGACTTATGGGCGCAGATATATTTACTCGACGCAGGCAAACGTCTCGGTAAGTTTAAGACGCACTATCAGGAGCGATACTTCTACCCGGGCTACAGCAACGGGCATATCGTGTACAAGTGGGAACTAAAGGACGGAGCCGAAGAGTTGATACACAAAGCAATCAGCGATATCGTTATATCAATGAAAGCAAAAGACTACTTGAACCTACCGGAAAGAATCAACAGCAATATCAAAGTCAGGCTTTCAAAGAAAGAGCAGAAGCAGTACCGCGAAATGGAGCGGCACTTCTTACTTGAACTTAAAGACGCAGACGTTGTAGCTTTAAATGCAGCGAGCTTATCGGGTAAGCTACTACAGATAGCCAACGGTACAGTCTACGACGAAGACGGCGAGGCACAGGTCGTACACGGTGCAAAGCTTGACGCGTTGGAAGGAATCATAGAAGAAGCACAAGGTCAACCTATCTTAGTCTTCTACCATTATAAGCACGAACTAAAGCGACTACAGCAGCGCTTCAAAGACGCAGTAACCTTTGACGGAGAGCAAGATACAATCGAAGAGTGGAACAAGGGAAACATACCTATACTTTTCGCGCACCCTCAAAGCGCAGGGCACGGCTTGAACTTACAGCAAGGCGGGCATATCATAGTATGGTTTGCGTTGACGTGGAGCCTTGAACTATACCAACAGGCAAACGCTCGACTCGATAGGCAGGGTCAGACCGAAGCAGTAATCGTACACCACTTAGTAACCGAAGGCACAATCGACGAGCAGGTACTACAAGCGCTCGAACGTAAAGAGGTAGGGCAAGACGCTTTATTAAAGGCGGTACGGGCTAGACTAGAAAACATTAAATAATTTAGGTATATACGTCTATATAGCTTGCAATCGTTTTCGATTTGTGGTACAATGTATGTAAGGTTAAAAGTATATAGGGGTCAATGAACACGTCAGCCAAATAATATTAGCCGTGACGTAAACCTTCTAACTTTTATGTACTACCTATTAAAGTCAAAGACGGCTTCTACTACAGACGGTCTTTGACTTTAGTTTTATGAACACGGCACCGCAGCCAGAACTTTTTATACGGAAGGATATGAACTACTATGTTAAACTATAGGGCACTATATCTTACACGGGGTACACAGAAAGAAGGGCGGTGGTCCGTCTATCTCTAACGGGCAGCAGCTCGTACGGTTAAGCCGTTAATATCTAAAGGAGTTGAGGCGGAACAAACAATGGCTACAGAATATAAGACGCACGAACAGAAGCTAACCTTCTATAAGTCTTCCGAATGGCAAGAGCTTAGACAGGTCGCGCTTGAACGTGACAACTACGAGTGCCAAATGTGCAAGGCAGAAGGAAGAACGCACGTCGACAGTATCAAAGAAGAAGGCGAGCGTAAATCGGTGGAGCTAAACGTACACCACAAGCAGCCTATAGAATACCACCCGAAACAAGCCCTTAAACTAGACAATCTACAGACTCTTTGCTTGTATCATCACAACATGGTCCACGGCAGACTTTGGAGTCCGAAGATAAATAAATGGGCGAGCGACGAAAAGTGGTAAACAAGGCAAACTATAGTCAGAATCGGTCGGAACAAAACGAACGAAACTAGATTAAAACTACAGCCAAACTAAACGAAACAAAACGAAATTAAATTTTAAACTTTCGAACAAAATAAACTAAATTCAAAACAAAATAGTTAAGATAGTCCCCCCGCCGAAATATTTTAGAAATTTTTTCGGCTCGGGGAAACGGCGCAGGGGGTGTATTTTCTACATTCAGTCGAAAAATCTTCGCGCACGTAACCGAGGGGGACGGGGTAGGTCCCGCAGAACCAGACCGGGACACAAAATAACCCGCCCTAACATAGCGACTATCGGTAGCGGGAAGGAGGACGAGCAACGATATGGTAGATATAAAGAAACTACAAGCACAACTAATGGAACGTATCGACACGGAAGACTTGCAGCAAGTCGAGAAGGTCGAGCGTTATATCGCTTTAATCAAACTAAATAACAAGCTTGACGCAAACATAGCAGAAGACGGCACCCGAGTCGTAGTAGTCAACGGCGCCCAAGAGTATATAAAAGTACACCCCGCAATCGCGGAGAAGTCAAAAATCAACAGCTCGCTTCTCGCTATCGAAAAGTCTTTCGAGTTTAAAGCACCAGACCTACCGGAAGCGGAGGAACCGGAAGACGAACCAAAGCCGAAGAAAAAAGCTAGTGGTCTTTTATGATAACTACACCATATATCGACGAGTACAAGCGACAGTATGAGGCAGGAGAAATCAAGTTAAACAAAGACAGGCGCGACCTTCTTTTATACCTCGACCGGTCAGTACTTAACCGCGACGACCTTTACTTCGACGAAGAACAGCTAGAAAATTATATAGCCTTTGCCGAAAAGTGGTACTTCCCTTTACGGGACTTCCAAAAATTCATAGCGAGCTTTTTCTTCTTGTTCCATACAGAAAACGACCGACCATTCTACCGTAAGTTTCTAATAATGATGGGTCGAGGTGGCGGGAAAAATGGTTTAGTGACTACACTAATAAACTTCTTCGCTAGTGAGTTGCACGGTATCAGAAACTACAACGTTTCACTCGTAGCTAACTCGGAAGACCAAGCGAAGGTATCATTTAAGGAAATGTATGATACAATAAAGAGAGAAGAAACTTTACAGGAATACTACCGACTAACAAAACTCGAAATAGAAGACCGGAAGACGGGCAGCGTCGTTAAATTCAGAACGTCGAACGCTTCCACTAAAGACGGTCTCCGCGACGGGTGTGTTATCTACGACGAGATACACCAGTACGAAAACAACAACGTCGTACGCGTATTTTCTTCGGGCTTAGGGAAGATTCAGAACCCCCGGGAAATCTTCATCGGAACGGACGGGTATGTAAGAGAAGGCTTCTTAGACAAAATGAAAGATACGGCAAAAGCCACGCTTTCGGGCGAGGCAGACCCGGCAACTATCTTCGCTTTTATATGCAAGCTTGACGACCCGGACGAAGTCAAAGACGAAGACCTATGGGAAAAAGCAAACCCTATGTTTTGCAAGCCTATATCACTTTACGGCGATAACTTGCTTTATACAGTCAGACAGGAGTACCGCGACTTGACCGACGACCCTTCGGGGCGCGAAGAGTTTATGACTAAACGTATGAACCTACCAGAAGAAGACCAAGAAAAATCGGTCGCACCGTGGGAACAGATATTAGCTACGAACAAACCAATAGACGAGCAGGACCTACTCGGTCGAACAGCCGTCGGAGGTTTAGACTTTGCCAGTATACGAGACTTTGCAGCCGTCGGGTTATTATTCAAAGTAGACGGCGAGTATATATGGAAATCACACTCTTTCGTACGAAAAGGTTTCTTAGATAAATTCAATCTAAAGGCACCGATAAAAGAGTGGCAGGAAGCAGGACTACTTACAATCGTCGACGAGCCGATTATAGATATCAAGCATATCGTCGACTACTTCGTAGAAATGCGAGAGAAATACAACCTAACTACCATAGCCGCGGACACTTTCAGACTTGACCTAGTCAAAACAGCACTAGAAGCGGAAGGCTTCGAGCTATTCTATATCAGGAACCCGCGCGCTATTCATGCGAAGTTAGCGCCTCGAGTAGAAACCATATTCGCACAGAAAAACCTAAACTTCGGGGACAACCCGCTTATGCGGTGGTACACGAACAACGTGTACGTCAGAATAAAGGGCGACGGAAATAAAGAGTATCTTAAAAAAGACGATATAAGGCGGAAGACAGACGGCTTCCAAGCGTTTATACACGCCTTATGGCAGGCGGACGATATACTCGAAGAGGAAGAGATTGACTACGCCCTACTCGAAATAGACTTTTAATGAAAGGAGGCGCTAAATCAGAACATGGGAATTAGAGAATACCTATTAGACAGCCACGGCACGTTAGACCTTGACGAGCTAGACTTGACGGCACTTTTTGACACGACCACCAAAACCCACTCGAAGAAATTAGCTATATCGACGTGTACGAACCTTTTAGGGCGTACGGTAGCACAGTCGGAGTTTAGGGTACTAGACGCGGACGGCGACTACGACAAAGGCGAGATATGGTACAGGCTAAACGTTAGACCAAACAAGAACCAGACCGCGTCGGAGTTTTGGCAGGAAGTGATTCATAAGTTAATCGTCAACAACGAAGTACTAATCATTCAGGACGACGACGAAAACTTAATCGTCGCAGACCGATTCGTACGGAAGCATTATACGCTTTACGACGACAACTTCCAAGACGTACAAGTCGGAGATTATGAGTTTAAAACCGGCTTTAGAATGAGCGACGTTTTGTATCTACACTACAGCAGCGAGAATATGCACAAGCTTTTCGGAGAGTTGTATAATGACTACGGAGCGTTGTACGAACGCGTTTTAGAATACCAGAAGCGCAAAAACCAGATACGCTCGACCGTCAATATAAGCCAGATTCAAGGGCGAGACAATGAGCAGAAGGCGGCAATCTTGCAAAGCTTCGTAGATAAAACGTATGCAGCAATCAAAAACAGCTCGGTAGCAATCATACCACAGCAAAAAGGTATCGAGTACAAAGAGCATAACGCCGGAAACGCAGTCACAAGCAGCGGGGTCGAAGAAATCAACAAAGCTACGGACGGTTATTTAGACCGAGTCGCAGTCGCGTTAGGTATACCGCCGGTCGTACTACACGGAGAAATGGCAAACGCCGAAGGTCAAATCAAAAACTACCTTAAGTTTACGATTAACCCACTCTTAAAAATGATTAAAGAAGAGCTAACGGCAAAGCTACTCACGAAGAGCGACGTATTGGCAGGTAAAAGTATAGAGGTTAAATCGCTACAGTATAGAGATATATTCGATATCGCTTCCGCGATTGACAAAATCGTATCAAGCGGAGCCTTTACCGGTAACGAGGTAAGACACGAAGCCGGCTATGCTAGGTCAGACGACCCGAACCTCGACAAACATTTTATCACGAAAAATTATACCGAAATAGGGACCGACCCGAACGCGCCAAACGGCGTATCAGAAAGGAGTGACAGCGAGTGAAACTAAATATAAACGGCGATATTGCAGAATTCAGCCCGGACGTACGCGCAACACTTGACGCGATAAGAGATATCGAAGACGGAGAACCTATCGAGCTAAATATCAACAGCTACGGAGGCGACGCGTTTTTAGGTATATCAATCATGAACAGCCTACGCGCACACACCGGCGAAGTCACAGTAACCGTAACAGGTATCGCAGCTTCCGCAGCTTCCATAATTGCTATGGGCGCGGACAAGGTCAAAATCTACAACAACGCACAGCTTATGATTCACAACCCGTGGACTATAGCTTTAGGTAATGCAGACGACCTACGCAAAGCAGCAGACGACCTAGACAAAGTACAGGAATCGGCGCGTGCTTCATATACGCACCGTATCGACGAAGCAGTTGTCGAACAGTTACTAGCAGACGAAACGTACTTAACGGCAGCAGAGGCGAAGCAGTACGGACTCGTAGATGAAATTATCGACGCTTCCGCACAGAAAGTCGACTCGAAGCTTTTCGCAGCTAAAGCAGAAAGCTTTAACGCGGAAATCACACAGCCCGGCGCAGACGCGCCGAACGGCGAGCACGTTATCGCAGCTAAAGCAACCGAGGGCAGCCTTGATATCGAACAACTTAAAAACGATATCATAGCAGCAATCAAGGCAGACGCAGAAGAGAAGGCGGCACAGTCAAACGACGAGCCGAAGGCAGACGCGGGAAAAGAACCAGAAAAGAAAATCTTAAGCATTTTCAAATAAAACCAAAGGAGAGAAAAAATAAATGTTAAAATTTAAAAAGAACGAAGAAATGGTAGAAGCTAAAGCGGCTTTGAACGCAGCTTTGACCGAAGGCGACGATAAGGCACAAGCAGCAGCCTTAGAAAGCTATTTAGATATTATGCAAAAAGAGGTAGCTTCACAAATCAGTCACGAAGTGAACGCAACTTCCGGCGATAAGACAGTTTTAAGTCAGCGTGGAGCAAACGTTTTAACTTCCGCAGAGAAAACATTCTTTAACGCAGTAATCGACGCAGGCGGCTTCGAAACAGAGTCAATCTTGCCAGTTACTACACAAGAACGTATCTTCGAAGACCTAGTGAAAGCACACCCGCTATTGCAGGCAATCGGACTTAAAGATATGGGCGCAGTAACACGTATCATCACTTCTAACCCGAGCGGAGCCGCAGTATGGGGCAAACTTATGGGCGATATTCAAGGTCAAATCGGAGCAGCCTTCGACGAGGTCGAAATCACTCAAAACAAACTAACAGCCTTCGCTATCATTCCAAACGATATGCTAGACTTAGGACCAGAATGGGTCGAGCGTTACGTAAGAACAGTAATCGCAGAAGCGTTGTCAGTAGGTTTAGAAGAAGGTTTCTTGAACGGTCAAGGACAAGGTGTAAACCAACCTATCGGCTTGCTAAAAGACGTTGACTCAAGTACAGGCGCAGTAACAGACAAAACAGCTACAGGCGACCTAACATTCGAAAGCGGAAAAGTTGCAGTCGAAGAACTTGCAGACGTTTATAAAACATTAAGCCGCACAACCGACGCACAAGGCGCAGAAAAAATCAGAAACGTTGCAGGTAAAGTGTCAATGGTAATCAACCCACTAGACCACTACGACCTATTAGCCGCTACAATGATTCAGAACCAGAACGGCACGTACGTAGCAAACGTACCATTCAACCCGGAAATCGTTGAGTCAGATATCATGCCAGAAGGTCAGGTCTTATTCTTCGTCAAAGGCGAGTACCTTGCAGCATTAGCCGGCGGGTACCAGTTGAAACGCTACGACCAAACACTAGCAATGGAAGACGCTATGCTTTATACCATTAAGCAGTTTGCACACGGCGAGCCGTTGAACAACGACGCAGCTAAATTATACAATATCGTACAACCTACCGAAGCCGTATAAGCACCTTAAGGAGTGATAAAGCATGACGGTATCAGACGCACAGCTTAAAGAAGTGAAAGACCGCTTGCATATCACGCACGACTCGGAAGACGAAAACCTAAAGCGACTTATAAGTGCTTCGCACGCAGCTATAAAAGGCAGTTGCGGAGAATTCGAACTCGACGCCGAAGAACTCGGTAAAGAACTCGTATACGAACGGGTACGATACGCGTACAACGACGCCGTCGAGTACTTCGAAGATAACTTTTTAAGTCAAATCGTAGCTTTTAACTTCCACTTATATACGAAAGCCGAAGAAGCACGACTACTAGAAGAAGAAACAGCGACGGACGAAGGGGGCGCTTGATATGGCAGCTAACTACGGCGGCGGGTATAAACGCCCGCGTGTCACTTCGGGCGACCTCCGAACCCCCGTTACCTTCTACAAAGAAGCACCGTACGACGGACCTTTACCGGACGCAGATACACCCGGCGAGCCTATCGAGCTACACAAAGGCTACGCTAAAATCGACGAAGTATACAGGCGAGACGTTGAGCAGGCAAAAGCTAACGGCACCCTATCGGACTTGACGATAACCATTCGAGACACGAAAGGGCAGTACGTACCTTCGAACACGCACTACTTCGTAATCGACGCGGACGGCTACAGGAACCAAAAGTACGAGGTAAAAGGCGTGCTACCGAACTTCCAAAACCGGGACTTCGTAGATATAGTCGGGAGCGTGAACTCGTAATGGCACTTAAAATCGACGGCGAGCGAGCACTTCTAAAGAAAATCGAACAGCAATATGGAGAAAAAGCAATGCGAAGAATAGGCGACCGGGCTTTACTTGCCGGAGCCGAAGTATTCGTAAATGAACTTGAAACACAGTTTAGAACCTTTGCCGATACCGGGGCTTCCCTCCGGGAAATCACTATAGGCGAAGTGCAGCAGCGAGGCAGCGCCCGATATGTGCCGATTCACTGGAAAGGACCCGACGACCGATACCGTATTATTCACTTAAACGAGTTTGGCACCGTCAAAAACCCTAACCCGGCAGGTAAAGGCGCTATCGCTAAAGCAATGCGAAACGCAGAAAAGGCGTACCGAGAAGCAATCAAAAGAGAAATAGCGAAAGGGGCGAGATAATGGATATGTTAATGAACATGGAAACCGTGCTAAAAGCAGACGCCTATATCGCGGAGCAAGTCGGAAACAGACTTCGCTTTTATTCATACGATAAGGCAATCGAAGCGACAGAAGCCGGAGCCGTTATCATCATAGACCCACTAACCCCCGAGCTACCGACAGACTACGCGGACGACGAGGTTATAGCAGAAGACGCTATATTCCAAGTCGACGTATGGAGTCGGGACTTTAACCTTACGTCAAGTGTTTTAAAATCAGTAAAAAAAGTACTATTCGAAGCAGGCTACCGAACATACGGCGGCGCGCTCAACGAGTACGACAAAGACAACAAAATCTATCGTCAGGCGATACGCCTACGGAAGAAAAACTACACACTATAAAAGGAGAGAAATAACAAATGCCAAAAAGTTATAAAGCAACAACAGGGGTCGACCAATTCCACTACGGTATTTTAGACGGTACGGACGCGGTAGCAGCAGTAGAACGCGTTGAGTTTTTACAGGATATCACAGTTGAAATGCCACAAGACCCGGTAAGAGCATACGGCGATAACAAGACCGCAGAAATTGCAGTATCAAACGGAAATATCACAGTATCTTCCGCTTTTCATAAGATTCCTAAAGAAGACAAAGTCGCTTTACTAGGACTCGAAGAGAGCGCAGACGGTATCGTAGCATACGGACCGAACGACGCGCCACCTTACGCCGCAGTTGTATTCAGCAAAACACGCGAAGACGGCGGGAAAGAATGGGTCGGGCTTCCTAAAGGTATTTTCTTAAGACCGAACGTTACAGGGTCTACGAAATCAGACTCGGTAGAATTCACGCCGGAAGAAATCAGCGCAGAATTCATGGACCGCGACGTACCTAACTTTGACGAAGAAAAATCAGTCTTAATGGGCTACGACGAACCCGGCTCAACAGCAGCCCGTGACGCTATCTTTACAGCAGTCTTCGGACAGTCACACCCGGACGCAGAACCAGTAGTCTAAACCCTATAACAGCTTAGGAGGCTAACCGATAATGGCGAAACCAAAGTACGAAGTGACCGCAGCTTTTAAAGACGCGCAGGACAAGCTAAAGAAATATAAAGAGGGCGACCGCTACCCACGCCCGGCAAACAAGAAAATCGCGCCGGAACGTATCGAAGAGTTAAAAACAAAGACAAATCGAAAAGGCGTACCCTTTATAAAAGAACTGGAACCCGAAGCCCCGGAAGAACAACCGGGAGCCGACAAGGAACAGGACGAAGAGTAGGGGCGCGCCCTTACTCTTTTTCTTTTAAATTAAACCGAAAATGTTTCACGTGAAACATAAACCCACTATCAAAGGAGAATAAAAACAATGGCTAACTTAAAAAGAAATGCACTTGAACTAGTAAAATCATACGACGCAGAAAACGACAAGGTGGAGACAAAGGTATACTACACCCCGGCGTTTATTCCATTAGGCGTAGTCTATGAGGCAATCGACCTAACAGAGCGTATGGAAAAGAACGAAGAGAAAAAGTCAGAGAAAGAACTAATCAACGAGCTAGTCGCTTTCGTGGCTAACGATATTTATAAAGGTCAATTCACGGTCGAAGAATTAGAAAACGGTCTTCACGCACCAGACGCTATGCGCGTTTTACAGGAGCAAATCGTATTCGTTGCACGAGGCGGTCAGTCACAGGAAGCAAAAAAGTTAGTGGCGAAGAGAACCTAAAAGACGAGGACTTTACGCCACGCTCGCAAAAAGAGCATATGGATAACCTAATACGAGAACTCGTAAAAGGCGGCAAGGATATAAACGACGTACTAAATATGCCGTACCACTTCCTAATTGAAACACTTAGGGAAGAGACGAAACCGAAGAAGACAGGCTCGTTGCTTGCAGCTTTCGGCGGAGGTATAACATAATGAACAGAAAGGAGGCGCAAACTTAATATGGCAGAAAGAATAGAAGGTCTATCGGTCGGGCTATCACTCGACACACTCGAAATGGAGCGCGGTTTAACCGGTCTTAAAGACAGGTTAAAAACGGTAACGGCAGAAATGAAAAACAATATGTCGGTATACGACCGCGCGGACAAATCGGTCGAGAAGTACGAAACCCGTATCGGGGGCTTGAATAAAAAGCTACAAGTGCAGGAGAAAGTGACAGACGCAGCCCGTAAATCATATGAAAATATGGTAGATGAATACGGTGCAGGCTCGAAACAAGCAGAGCGCGCGCAGCGAGAATACGAGAAGCAGTCAGCGGCACTTAATAACCTATCGCGCTACGTTAAAAACGCAGAAGACGACTTAGTCAAAATGCGACAGGAAGTAGCAAAGCAGGAAACCGCCCTATATAAATTCGGGGAACAAGCCGAAAAAACAGGTAAGAAGCTAACAGCGGTGGGCGAAGGTATGAAAGATATAGGCGAGAAGTCTTCGCAGTATGTCACACTACCGATAGCCGCCGGTATGGGGTTTTTATCTAAACAGGCAATCGAAGCCGAAGACAGCCAGACGAAACTTCAAAACGCGTTAGGCTTAACGGGCGATAAGGCAGAAGAAACAGCACAAGTCGCGCGCGACGTGTATATGGGTGCGTGGGGCGATTCAATGGAGCACGTCGAAGGTGCTATAATATCAGTACAGGAGCAGCTCGGAGAATTCGACGACCCGGCAATGTTAGAGAATATCACGATAAAAGCATTGCAGCTCGAAGACGTATTCGAAATGGATATGGCAGAATCACTTCGAGGCGTAAACTCGCTTATGGAAGTTTACGGTATGACCGCAGACGAAGCTTTCGACTATATCACAGTTGGTGCACAGAACGGACTAAATAAAACAGATGAACTCGGAGATAACTTAGCGGAGTACGCAACGTTATTCGAAGAGAACGGCTACACCGCCGAAGAAATGTTTAACATACTGGACGCCGGGCTAGACGGCGGAGCTTACAACCTCGACAAGGTAAACGACCTCATTAAAGAATTCGGCATACGTATCGGAGACGGGACAATCAAGGACGCAGTCGCAGAAATGGGCGGCGAGTGGCAGAAGTTGTACGACGGTTGGGAAGAAGGCGGCGGAACCAACAAAGAGCTATTCGAAATCATGTCGCAGGAACTAGCTAAAATCGAAGACCCGCAACAACGTCAGTTAGCTTTGACGGAAATATGGGGTACTATGGGCGAGGACGCAGGTTACAAAGTCGTCACGTCTATGGGGCAGGTCGAGGATAAATACAACGACGTAAACGGCGCTATGGACACAACAATAGAAAACACGAACGAAGCTTTCGGTGCCCGCGTACAGTCGCTATTTAGAGAATTCACAGAATCGCTACTACCTTTAGGCGAGGCAGTACTCGACTTAGCGGAAGAGTACCTACCAAAACTAAACGAAACCGTTTCGGACCTTACAGGGTGGATAAAGACCCTCGACGAAGATTCAGTAAACACAGCACTAAAAATCGCAGGTCTAGCAGCAGCAATCGGACCCGTGATAGTTGTAGCAGGCAACCTTATTAGTATCGTAGGTGGCGTATCAAGCGCTATCGGCGCAGCTTCCGGGTGGATAACGACCTTGACCGGCGGGCTAACAGGTAAAGCAGCACTTCTCGCGGGGCTTAAAGGCGTTGCAGCCTTCATGACCGGACCGTGGGGACTAGCTATCGCAGCTTTAATCGGCGGCGGCACGTTGGCTTACAACTACTTCAAGGACGACGCTATACCCGTAGTGAATGAATTCGGAGACGAAGTTTCAGAGACTACAGCGGAGTCGATAAAAGCCTTCGAAGAGTTGCACACCGAAACGAAAGTAGAACTCGACTTACTCTTTGCAGACGCAGGTATAGTGACCGAAGAAGGTAAGAACAACATAATCGAAAAATTCGGTGCTATGTACGAAATGATAAACGAAGAGCAGGACGAGAAGTTTGCGGAGAATAAAGAAACCCTCCGTCAGCACTTCTTAGAAACCGACGGAATCATGGACGAAGAAGAAGGCGAGATACTCGCCAACATGGAAGAAAACTACAACAAACGACAAACGAAGCTCGAAGAGTATAACACTCGAGCAGAGAATATCGTACAGACCGCTTACGACGAAGAACGAGAACTAACCGAAGAAGAAGAAAACGAGCTTAATATGCTTCGTGGTCTTATGCAGCAGGAAGCAATAAATACGCTTTCGGCTTCCGAAAAAGAACAAAAGATAATCAAAGAGAAAATGAGCCGTGAAAAAGGCGCTATCGACGCCCGTACAGCAGCCGACAC
>JBEPWP010000033.1:0-12517 GCA_041642355.1 Fodinibius sp.
CCGGTAAATCCAGCTTCGACATAGCCATTGCAATACTCCATTCACATGACTCTTCACTACGTCCCTGCTCCAGGGTACGGCTTCGAAAATGGGTTTCATTTTTGCGGTCCAACATCTTTTGAGCCAACTCGCACACCTTCTTTGTCAGGTTATAATCCTGAGCATACACCATGCCCGTTTGCACCCTGCTCAAATAGGTAAGCCCAAAATGATCCAGGGTCCGTCTGCGACGTCGAAACAGTATATCTCCTACAATGCCTATATTTTTAGGTCCCCCAAAAAAGTTATCAGAAATTTGGGTACCCGTTACCGTAAATGGATAAGGCTCAAAGGATTGCCACAAGCTGTCGGGTTCTTTGCACCATACAATATCGCTATCCAAAAAAATATTCTTCTCAAAAAACATGAATTCATGCAGGTTGTGTTTAAAACCTACAATAGAAGCATTTTCCTGGGGTAGAATGTGGATATGGTCAAAAATACCGGATAGGCCATGTTCCTCGAGAATCTTTTTATGCTTTTCTTCGCACGCCAATGCTACTGGGCGATCTTCATCATACCTGCGTAGTGAAACGACCGATGCAACAGCATGTTTTAGGTAGCGGGGATGTCCATAGGTAGTATAAACATACCCCTCGGGTGCTAATCGTTTTTGACGGACTGATTTAAGCATATATAACTAATAATTTTGATACGAATATAATGGGATAATGCCTCTTTACTAAACCTTATTTGGCAGCTCTTTTTCGCAGGGTTTCCAAAAGTGAATCGTATCCCTTTTTACGAATAACATTTTGAAACTGACGCTGGTATGAATCCGCAGTAGAGACATCATCAATAATCATATCCGTCACTACCCACTGGCTTTTATCTTCTTCATATTTCATTTTATAAGTAACTGGAGTACGTACCCTTTCTAGCTGGGCCATTGTTTTAACAGTGGCTAATGTACCCTCAACTTTTATCTGCTCATATTTTACTTCAGCACGATAAATATCAAGCTTGTTTAGTGATTGATCCCGAATGATTGTGGAAAAAAGATCAACGAATTCAACACGTTCGTCTTCAGACAACGAATCATAGGTTGTTTGCAGGGCTTGTTGGGCCATTGCACGATAATCAATAATTCCATTAATAATATCTTTTAACTGATCACGCTGTTCTTGGGTATAATCTGTCCCCTTGGGACCGAGTAATTCTTTAATTTGATTATCGCGTTCCTCTAATAAATCACGTACCGATGAGCTATCAAGCTGTGCATAAGTATGCCCGGGTATTAACAAGAGTCCTCCAAAAAGGGTAATAAAAAAAGTGATGACTAATTGTTTAAATAGTGTCATAAAAATTATTCTTGGTTGGAAAGTTCTAAAATTGGCAATCCTGATTTCCGGTACAGTTCAGCTATGTTTTTATTAAATTCGAATATTTCACGCTTTAATTTTACACGCAATTCGAGTTCTTTTTTCATAGCATCGACTAAATCCTTGGTATCCCCCATACCAAAATCATAGTCAAGTTGTTCCTGCCGCAGCCATTCTTTACTTGTAACATGAGCCTCTTCAGTTTTTTCGACTTTCACTTTGGCCAGTGAAGCATCTTTATATGCTTCATTTATTTCTAATACAATTCCATCAACGGCGGCATCTTTTAAATATTTTGCCTGTCGATATTGGATGCGACCTTTTTCGACATCGGCCCGGATACTCAAAAAATCGAGGTTTTGCCGAAGCCCAAACCCAAATGAGCCAGAAAGATAATTTGAGTTATTAATAATAAACGGGTTGCTTTGCCGTGGTCGGTTTGGGGTATTTGCAAAGCTGCCGCTTAACCCGACAAACAATGATGGATAGTTTTTCTGCCTCTGTGCTTTCATTCCATATTCTGCGGCATCAATCCCAGCATCAATGGCATCAATCTCATGACGGTTGGCCATAGCATAAGATCTATAGTAATCCAGCTCTTTTAACTCCTCGGATAGCGGATCTAAAAAATACGTATCTGGCTGATATACAGTATTGGCATCTGCATTGAGCACATAATTCCAAATGCGTTGCGTCATTGCAGCTTCTTCACGAACTTCGGCCGCCTGTATAGCAAATTCTGATTTAAATACTTTAAATTTATAGATATCTGATTCGTCAAATTCCGTATCTCCTTCCTGCTGTTTGTCTTCTATCTGTTTTTCTATTTTATCAATTTGATTTTCAGCTTCATCCAATAACGTAAGCACTTCCGAGGTCAACAGGTAGCTCTGGTATAGTTCAAACAGTCGTTGCCTTAAATTTGATTTCTTGGATTCAAACTGCTCCTGAGCAGCAATAGAGGCTGACTTTGCTGCCTTTACGGCATTTTTCAAAGCACCCCATGCAAAAATAGGTTGTACAGCGTTCATTTCGGCACGTGTAAACACTGCCCAGTCCTGCCAATCATTTTCTAACTCTGGATCCAAGTAATATTGATCCTCAGGTAAGGTGGTTTGGCTTATCACTCCCGGCACAACGCCGTGCTGTGTACTAAGTTCAAAGCGTGGAAGGAAACGCTGGGCCTGGGCCTGATCAATCCTATTTTTGGCCATACCTACATTCTGTTTTTCATATTCTACCTGGCCCGAATTTTCTATGCCTTTCTCTATAAAGGATTTCAAGGATACCTCTAGCGTATCTTGAGCTAAAGAACCTAACGGCATTACAAGAGCAAGGAATAATGAAATAATGATTTTATTCATAAACATGATGTTAGTGTAGAACAATTATATCTACAAACGAACAATCTACACATTTATTTAAACAAAAAGCCCCTTCGATTAAAAAGGGGCTTTGATTGAGCGGAGGGAGAGGGATTCGAACCCCCGAGACCCGTAAGGGCCTGCCGGTTTTCAAGACCGGTGCATTCAACCGCTCTGCCATCCCTCCAGATATAAAATAAACTACTTATGCTTCTTCAAGAGCCTGGGCACCAGAAATAATTTCAGAAATTTCAGTGGTAATAGCACTTTGCCGTGCTCTGTTATACTCAAGCTGCAAGTCTTCCTTCATTTCTTGAGCATTTTCAGTCGCATTATCCATTGCTGTCATACGAGCACCCTGCTCTGCTGCATTAGACTCCAGAATAGCTTTCCAAAGTTGTAAATTTAAATGCAAAGGTAACAGTTTTTGAAGAATATTTTCTACATCGGGCTCAAAAATATACTCGGTTGCAGCATTTTCAGTTTCTTCATCAATTAAATGCTCTGAATCAATCGGTAAAACCGATTCAACCAACCTGTTTTGAGCAATTACGGATTTAAACTCGTTATATGCTACTTTAACTTCATCGTAATTGCCAGATTTAAAATCAGCCACCACCGATTTCATTATTTCAGTAGCCTTATTGAATTCGATGTTATCCCAAAATCCAGGATGCTTTGAGACGATTTGATAGTCCCGTTTCCCAAAATACTTGGTTGCCTGTCGTCCAATACAGAGAAGCGATAAATTTCCGCTTTCCTGGTAATCCTTGTACTCCTCGGCAATGGTCTTTTCAACAACCTTAAAAAGATTATTGTTAAAACCGCCACACAAACCACGATCGGAACCAACAACAATAAGCAAGACGTTGTCGACCGACTCGGGCTTGCGTAAAAGCACATTATCTTCGCTGGAACTTTTAACAAGACGACCTACCACTTTTTTCATTTTCGATGCGTAGGGACGTGTTTCAACGATGCGATCCTGTGCTTTACGCAGTTTAGCAGCCGCAACCATTTTCATGGCACGCGTAATTTGCTGCGTATTTTTTATCGATTCTATTCGATTTCTTATGTCACGAAGATTAGCCATGAATTATGCTTCCTCTTCTTCTGTGGCGTTAAGCTGATCAATTACCGTTTCTGCTACATCTAGCAGTTTTTCACCAAACTCATCGTTTAGTGTACCAGAATCCGCAAGATCTGCCATTTCATCGCCGTATTTAACCCGAACGGTTTCAATGTAGTTCGTTTCAAACTCCTGAATCTGGTCAACATCAAGCTTATCAAGTAAGCCTTCAGTATTTATTTTGAGAAGGGCAATTTGATCCTCAACAGGGCGCGGCTCATAAATATCCTGTTTCAGTAACTCAACCGTACGCTCACCACGTTTTAATTGACGTTGCGTGGCAGGATCGAGATCAGAACCGAACTTAGCAAATGCTTCGAGTTCACGATATTGTGCCAAATCAAGCTTCATCGTACCCGAAAGCTTTTTCATCGATTTCACCTGTGCAGATCCACCTACACGAGATACCGAAGTACCCACATCAATAGCGGGACGCACACCTGAATTAAACAAATCCGTATCGAGGAAAATTTGACCGTCTGTAATAGAAATTACGTTTGTAGGAATATAGGCAGAAACGTCACCGGCTTGCGTTTCAATAATAGGCAATGCTGTTAACGAACCTCCCCCCTTCATCATCGGTTTTAATTCATCAGGCACATTATTCATTTGCTGTGCAATATTATCGTCTTCAATAATTTTAGCAGCACGCTCCAGCAAACGACTGTGCAAGTAAAACACATCACCGGGATAAGCCTCACGTCCTGGAGGACGCTTAAGCAGCAATGAAAGCTCCCGATAAGCCACGGCCTGCTTTGAAAGGTCATCAAAAATTACCAGCGCATGGCGACCCGTATCACGGAAATACTCTCCAATAGCAGCACCTGCAAAAGGAGCAATGAAACGCATAGGTGCAGTAGCACTTGCCGGTGCAGACACAATGGTAGAATAATCGATGGCATCGTTATCTTCCAGTGCTTTAGCAATACCAGCAACCGTAGAACCTTTTTGCCCAACAGCCACATAGATACAGTGAACAGGCTTATCAGTTTCTTGCGTTTCTTTCTGATTAATAATGGTATCAACAGCAACAGAGGTCTTACCCGTCTGACGATCTCCAATAATCAACTCACGCTGTCCACGTCCAATTGGAATCAATGAGTCAATAGCTTTAATACCAGTTTGAATGGGTTCTTTAACCGGTTCACGGTAAATTACACCGGGCGCTTTTCGTTCCAATGGAATCCGGATGGTATCACCGGAAATAGGTCCTTTTCCATCGAGCGGACGTCCCAGCGGATCGATTACTCGACCAAGCACGCCATCACCCACATTAATAGAAGCAATACTTTTTGTTCGGCGTACGGTATCTCCTTCTTCAACAGCGCTGGTAGGTCCAAATAGAACTACTCCAACGTTGTCTTCTTCGAGGTTAAGTACCATTCCGCGAACAGAATTGCCTTCCTTATCTAACGAATCAGGAAGATCAACAAGTTCTCCGGCCTGTACCTTCGACAATCCATACACGCGGGCAATACCATCACCTACTTCAAGGATGGTTCCCACATCATAAGTATCTGCTTCGTTATCGAAGCCGGATAGTTGTTTGCGTAATATTGCTGAAACTTCGTCTGGTCTAACTTGACTCATTGGTTCAAATGTTATTTAAAACGTCTTTAATTTCTATTCTACAGTTGTTGACAATAACGATTCTTCAAGCTCTTGGAGCTTGTGTTTAACCGTACCGTCTATTACTGTGTCATCTATTCGGATAGCCATACCACCCTTCAAAGTTTTATCAACAGTGATATTCATATCCACTTTTTTCTGCGTTTTCTGTTCCAGGTTTTTGTGAAGCAACTCTTGTTGTTCACCACTTAATTCCTGAGCAACAAAAACACTCACAGTAACAATGCCGGCATGTTCTTTATATTTTTCGATAAAAGCCTTGGTAATCTGATCTAACAGATTAATGCGATCTTTACGGGATAAGAGCTTCAGAAAAAGCTTTGTTGGTTCTTCAAGCTCCTCAAAAAATATCTTTTCTAAAGCTTCTGTTTTATCATCAAATTTGATGACAGGACTTTTTAGAAAAAGAACCAGATCCCGCGACCCCTCAAGCGTATTATGGATGTATTCGATGTCATTTAATATTTCATCTACCTCATCCCGCTCTTTTGCCAATTCTAAAAGGGCGGTCGCATATCTTCGGGCTGCTTTCGTTGTAGGCATCTACTTAGTTTTTTGAGATGTCTTTTATAAAGCTTTCTACCAGCTTATTATTTCTATTCTCGTCTAATTCCGCGTCGATTATTTTGGAAGCCGACTGTACGGCTAAACGTGCCACTTCATCACGAAGCTCCATCATAGCACGTTTCTTTTCCTGTTCAATCGTCTCACGAGCCTGCTCAATAATTTGTTCAGCCTCTTCCTTGGACTTCTCGATTCGTTCTGCGCGGAGCATTTCGGCCTCCTGGATAGCCTCCTTACGGATTTCTTTCGCCTTTTTCTCAGCTTCCCGTAATGCCTTCTCATTATCCTTAGATATCTTCTCAGCACGTTCTAACGCCTGCTCAGCCGATTCCAAAGAATCTTTGATGCGAGTTTCGCGCTCTTGAAGCGCGTCCATAATTAAAGGCACCGCATACTTACTCATTACGGCAAGAAATATTATCAACGAAATGGACACCCAAATAGCAAAACCGCTATTAAAGGAGAGTATTCCGCCTCCGCCTGCTAAAAATAGCATCATAATTTATGATTGAATAATTATTATTAACCAATTCCGAGAGCAAGGAGAATACATACAATAGCGCCGATAAGTGCTACACCCTCAATAAGAGCAGCGGTCAAGATCATTGCGCCACGAATATCATCAGATGCTTCAGGTTGACGAGCGATGCTTTCAACTGAACTTTTACCGATCATACCGATACCAATTCCAGCACCAACTGCTACTATTCCTGCTCCGATTCCTGCTGCTAATAAACCCATATTTTTACCTGTTGTTTTAGTTTGAAGTTTAGGTTTAGATTATATGATAGTACAAATAAATCGTTGTTATGCGTGCGCTTCAACTCCTTCATCATGTGCATGCTCTTCGGCTGCCATTCCAATAAATACGGCCGAAAGAAGTGTAAAAATGTATGCCTGTAAAACGCCTACAAAAGCTTTAAGCGCATAAAGTGCAACGGTAAGTGGTACAGAAAACAAACTCATTCCAACACCGGCCGCACCGCCAAAAAGATCAGCAAATATAAAGATCAGTCCCAGAATACAAATAATCATGATCTTGCCCGAGAGCATGTTTGCAAACAAACGCACTGCCAAGGCAAATGGCTTTGTAAACAATCCAATAATTTCGATGGGAGTTAGAATAATACGCATCCAGCCGGGAACACCGGGAAACCAAAACACATGCTCCCAATGATCCTTTGAACCATTCCATTGTGTGATAAAAAAGGTAAATGCCGCCAACACTCCAGTAACAGTAATATCAGCGGTTGCCGTTGCTCCCCACGGCAACAACCCAAAAAGATTCATAAATGAGATCCCTACAAACACCGTAAATAAATAGGGGACAAATTTCTGATATTTGGCATCGGGGATATTTGTTTTTGCGATATCATCACGAACAAACACAAAAACAATCTCAAATAAATTCTGGAACCATCCCTTGGGCTCAGTTTCACGCCCTACGCCCTGCCTGTACTTTCGAGCCATTGCGATGGTTATCCAAATTGTCAAAATTAATCCAAACCATACATACATTAGATGTGATGTAATAGATAAATCGAGCGTCGTTTCTGCACCACTTGCAGGCACTAAAGCGCCATCCTTCTCAACAAACTCACCAGATTCGAGAGCATTTTCTGTACTACTGTATACAAACCAATCACCTTCAACAAGAAAGATTCGAGGTAATGGCACATAATATCCCAAAACCGCCAGCTCGTGGTGGTCAACAACTTTTCCTACAACGTCAATAGGCGCACCTTCGGAATCTTGTGTAGTTTTATCCGAGGCTTGTGTTAATGGGGTGAAGAAGAGAACCAGTAAGAGTGTAACGAACAGTCGGCGGCAGGCCCTTAGCATTAAATTCTAATTATCAGTTTCAAGTAGTTTATTGATTAAAATCATCTCGATTACAGAGTGGAAAATATAAGAAATTATAAAACTAACTGTAAAGTAAATTTGATGAATTTTTATGGTCTTCAATATCAGCACAAATGCCACCAACACAAGGATAAATCGGATACCCAGAGAAAGATAAAATCGGGTAAGAAGACTTGAGCTTTTTCCCCTCTTAATTTGTTTTATGACAAAAAAATTACTGCCAACAAAAAAGAAACTAAGCAGAAATCCAATACTAACAGCCAAATAATTCGGGGGGCTAAAAAAAGAAGTGATTACCCATAAAACCAGGAAAGCAAAAAGAGAACTCCACAAATATTTGTGCGCTACATTTCGAACTTGCCGATCCACCCACTCCCCTACTTTACTTTGTATTCAACCGATCACTTAACCTGAAAATGAGAATAAAAATATTAACAATCCCGATAATACAACCTCCTAATAGCAGCCAGGGACTCGTCTCAAAATAACTATCAAGCCAATACCCTAGTAAAATAGGAAAGGCTAGTCCAGCTGCTATTTCGCCCCCAAGCGAGAGGTATTCAATATAATCGGTTGTTTTTTTACGATTGGTCAATCTTTGTTAATCTTGGTTTTCCCTTTAGATACGGGGTTATCTGATTTATCGCTACTTCCCTTTTTATTTTTTAATCCGGATGACAATCCATTTTTGTTAATTTCGTTCTCAATATTATCACCCATATGGAAAGAGCCATTTATTTGAGAACCCTCTTCAGCCAAAATGGTTTTGGTATAAATATCCCCTTCTATAGTAGCAGTCTTCCGAAGAATAAGTTTATTGGTAACTCGTACCTCTCCATCAATATTGCCGGCGATATCTGCATCAACGGCTTGGATATTCCCATCGACTTTACCTGTAGAAGATACGATTATTTTTCCTTCCGCCTTTGCCTCACCGTCAAGTGTACCTGCAATACGAATATCATTCTTTGTCTCAAGGGTACCCTGCAGCTCAGTACCTTCGCTAATCATATTAACAGAGGGTAAATTTTTGCCAGATTTATTCGAACTCATAGACTTGTCGTTTTTCTTATTGTTATTAAACATAAACTAATTAGGATTTTATTAAATACGTATTAGGATTTTGTGGTACCCCGTTTTTCCAAATTTCAACATGTAAATGGGGACCTGAACTCAGGACCCCCACATCACCCGTTGTTCCCAGCACATCTCCTTTTAAAATAATATCACCAATTGATTTTGAAACACTTGCAGCATGCTTATAGACCGTTATAATGCCATTGCTATGCTGTACATGCAACACATAACCATAGTTAATGGTCCAGTCCTGATTAATTATAGCACCATCGGCAATAGCATTAAATGATGTTCCCTGCTTTGTAGCAATATCAATTCCGTAATGTCCATTTTCGGGATTAAACCCTCGTGTCAACGTACCGTCAACGGGATACGACGTTGGAAATTCTGGAGCTTGCTCAAATATATTTGAGAAAATAATCTCGTTTTGGGATAACATGCCTGTATTATTTACCTCAGATATAAACTCAAGTTCCGACTTTTTTTGATTTGTCGTTTGCACTGCCGGTGAAGACTGATTCTTAACCTCAAAAGTAGTGTCATCCCCAGCAGAAATGATCTGCTGCATTTCAGACAATTGTGAATCTCGAGCTTTCAAAGAATCCTTCAAGGCCTGTACTTTTTGCGAAACCTCAATAACTCGGTCTCGAAGCTGCGCATCATGTCTGTTATATAGCAAACCGCTAATAGGAGTAAACATTACAATAAGTAATACAACAATGGTAACTACCAAGAGCGACGCATAGAACATATTCCACAATCGGGAAGGTCGAAAACTATAGGATGTAGAAGATTCAGGATCGTCATCAAAGATAACAAAGGTGAGATCCTGGTCTTGGTTTTTAAACAGCCGTTTTAAAAATTCAAGCATGGAAGGGTTAGCTTATGCTTCTGGTGTAGGGCCACGGTAGTTAAATGGTACATCGATATCGTCATTACTATCAGAAATAGTTCCATTTTCACTTTCATAACGTTTTATATTCTCTGACAAAGCATTCACTAATCGCTTGGCATGATCTGGGGTAAGTACCATTCGCTTAACAACTTTTGCCTTGGGGGCACCGGGCATGACAGCAATAAAATCTAAAATAAATTCAGAGGGAGAATGAGAAATCATCACCAAGTTAGAATAAGTGCCCGATGCCTCTTCTTCCGGTAATTCTATTTGAATTTGTCCTTTTTTAAAATCTTTTGTTTGATCGGCCATAATAAATCCGTTTCAAATTAAATTTGCCGTTCTTATTCTTCTTCAGATTCCAAGAATCCATGTTCATTCATCCATTCATCATTAAATATTTTGGATACGTACCGCGTACCACTGTCCGGCAGGATGATAACCATTACATCATCTTTTCCAAATTCATTATTGCGGGCATATTCCAGTGCTCCATAAACTGCTGCACCACAAGACCCGCCTACAAAAAGTCCCTCCTGTTTGGCCAACTTGCGTGTCATCTGAAAAGCATTTTTGTCATTTACCTGTACGACCTCATCTAATAGGTCAAAATCCATATTTTGCGGGATAATATCTTCGCCGATACCTTCTGTCAGGTATGGATGAATTTCCTCTTTGCTAAATTCACCGGTCTCAAAATAATGCTTATATACAGAGCCAACACTATCAACGCCAATCGTTTTAACATCGGCATTTTGCTCTTTTAAGTATTTCGAGGTTCCCGAAACGGTCCCCCCGGTCCCCATCCCTGCTACATAATGAGTTACTCTACCCTCGGTTTGTTCCCAAATTTCTGGACCAGTAGTTTCATAATGAGCTTGTATATTACTGGGGTTGTCATACTGGTTGGGATAGTAAGAGTTTGGAATTTCCTCACTCAATCGTTTTGCTACTGAGTAATAACTACGAGGATCATCCGGTTCTACATCTGTAGGACAAACCTTGACTTCTGCTCCTAACGCTCGCAAAAGATCAATTTTTGATTTACTCTGTTTATCAGTTGTTGTAAATATGCAATTATATCCCTTTATAGTTGCGGCAAGTGCTAATCCCATTCCTGTATTACCAGAGGTTCCTTCAATTATGGTCCCTCCTGGCTCAATAAGTCCCTTTTGTTCAGCTACTTCTATCATTTTCAAACCAATACGATCTTTCACACTCTGTCCGGGATTAAAATACTCAACCTTAGCCAGTATAGTTCCTTCAAATTCTTTTGCGACTTCATTTAGCTTCACCAGCGGAGTATTTCCTATAGTTTCTAATATCGAATTATAATACATCCTGTAATACGTATAATTACTATTAAATTTAAAAAATTGTCTTTAGGGTGCTGGAAATATAGGAATTTTGAGCTGTCTACTCGAATAAGATTTAGTGGAGGTGAAGACAACCAAAAATCTTCTTTATTCGAAGCAACAACTCTGTTATCTTCCCAAAAAATAATACAAAACCATATTTACATGTTTGTTGAACAGAAAAAGCCTAAAGATTTTGACTGTGGATATAACCTTGACCGCATGATTACCTCCCTACCCCGAATAAAAGATGAGGATGAGCGCATTGAATATGCCCAACGTGCAGTTGGTCTTATTAAGCAGAGCCATCCAAATTGGGTTGATGAAAATGGGAAAAGCAAAGAAGCCTGGGATCACTTTTTTGAGCTAGCCGATTATGATCCAACCGACTATGGTATCTACAATCCATTCGATTCTGACCAAGACGAGGACCAATAACAATAATATTAAATTGTTATTCTGCTACGGCAGCTTCAACGCGATTAGATTGGAAATCATTTTCCAATAAACTGAAAATTAGCTTATCGCAATATGCATCATTTTTTAGTACGTGCTCGCGAAGTTGCCCCTCCTTTTGAAATCCAAGCTTTTTAACGCTGTCAATCCAAGAGGTATTAAAGTCGAAGGCAGCTGTAGCCACTTTATGCATCCCCTTTTCTTCAAAGCAGTGTGCCAACACAATTTTCAGGGCCTCCACATCATATCCTTTTCCGGCATATTCACGATCGCCAATAGTACAATTAACAAAGCAACGCTTATTATATTTGTCGATCGCATGGATATCGACAATTCCAATAAGCTTATCATTTTCGGTGAGATGAATTTCGAACAGGTCGCTCGTTTCGTTGCGTTCATCCAACACCGATTTAATTCTCTTTAAAAAAGTTTCAAAACTTTCATACTGGTGCGGATAATCAGAGTCGTAATAATTCAACTCTTTATCGTTATTCCATTTATAATGTACCGATACATTCTGAAGATCAAACTGCTTGATTTCTACCATGGGATTTGTAAGTAACTAAAAGCTATTCTGTACTGATATTTTATTTGTTCAATTTTCTTAATCTTTGCCTAGATATGCAAACATATTTTAACCGCACTGTTGAAAGCGCTTTCAATGAATAGGCAGTCAACAAAGAGAATAAGTATTATGGAAATTTTAATTTTCAATTTATATTGAAAGTTATGAAATTCAGCATAGTCTAAATTGCTTACTGCATGGATAACAATTCCTTACCCGACTTACAGGATTATTCCAGTACCGCTAACCATTATACTTC
>JBEPWP010000034.1:0-12364 GCA_041642355.1 Fodinibius sp.
ATCGGTCCCCCTACTTTTACAGAGTTGACTACCCCAATAGCCACTCTATCATTCGTGTGAATAACAACTGCAGACGTCTAGTTGTAGACAGTTTAAGCTAGTACCCCAAGATGAATAAGTTAGTGTCGATCACTCTTGATCTTATTTGTTCTCTGTTTGAATACTTGCTCTCGTATGTTGATGAATTTCTGAGATAGAATATAGCTAGCTTACTGTCAATGTTCTGTGATCATATTATAAAACCTGAAACTCAAAAGCTTGTTATTAAGAGCAATCTAACCTTGGTTAAAAACTCTTATAAAATGTTGATTATTATGCTTATACCAGCAATTCCGCTGTTTTTAAGATATCGCTTAGTACGCCTGCGGCGGTGACCTCTTTACCGGCTCCTGGCCCCTGAATAACCAAGGGGGTATCATTATAGGAATCCGAGTATATCTGAATGATATTGTCAGTGCCTTTCAGCTGTCCCAACGGAGAATTTTTAAATACCGATTCGATGCCAATTGTAATTTTTCCATCTTGTAACTTGCCAGTATATCGGAGTGTTTGGTTTTGCTCTTGAGCCGAGCGAATGCGTTGTTTCCAGTTATTGTCATAATCTGACAACTTTTCTAAAAAAGTCTCCTTGTCGACACTTGTTAGCTCTTGCGGAATGAGCGATTCTACTTCCAGCTGCTCACGTTCTATCGTAAAGCCTATGGTCCGCGCCAGTGTTAAAAATTTGCGGGCTACATCTTCGCCGGATAAATCATCGCGCGGATCGGGTTCGGCGTAGCCCTTTTCGCGGGCATCCACAATGGCTTTACTGAATGAAACACCTTGTTCCAACTGATTGAAAAGATAAGTCATGGTCCCCGAAACAACGCCCGATATTTCAGTAATAGTATCTCCGGTGGATTGCAGATCTTTGATGGTAGAAATAACCGGAAGTCCGGCTCCCACAGTCGTTTCGTATTGGAATGTAGTATGATGCTTTTGAATCAGTTCTTGCAGCTTATCGAAAAAAGACTGCCCGAAAGTATTAGCCAGCTTGCTGGGTGTAACTACGTGGATGTCGTTGGCAAACAGTTTTGGATACAGTCGAGCCACTTCTTCACTGCCGGTGGCATCGACAAAAACTAAATTGGAATTAGCGGCTTGTGTTAGTTCATCTATCAATTCATCCCAATTTGTTTGATCAGCTTCTTCCCATTCTAATGGTTGCTGTAAATTAATGCCAGAATCATCCCAAAGCGTTTTGCGGCTGTTGCAGGTACCAAGCAGGCGAAACTGAAATCCATTTGGAGTAATATTTTTGAGTTGATCCAGTAGCGCTTTTCCCACGGCACCGGTCCCCGCTACAAAAAGGTCAACGGTGGGCTGTTTTTGGGAGGTCTGATTGTTGATCAGGCCAGCGGTTTTGCGAGCATCATCCTCAGAAAATAAAAAAGAGATAAATCGTTCGTCATAATTTCGTTCCATTTGTAACGGTTGAATATTATGCTCCGCAAGTAAAGAAACAATTTGAGCTGAAAGCTGCTCATCTTTATCAAACTGATTGCTAAACTTTTTAACCTTATACAGATTATCGGATAGGTTGAACATGGTATTGTGATCCGCAGCCCATATTGCAAGTTTTTCCTTTATCTTTTCAAAAAATGACTGTTGCAGCAGAAACTGTGCGGCTTCAAAATCGGATTCCTGGGTAAAGCCAATGGGTTTAGCATCGGGATGGTTTTCGCCCCATCTGTTGAGCTTGGTAAATAGCGCTACCGCATGTTGTTGATCAATTTGCAGTCGTACAAACGGACCGGTGATGGTGATCGTTTTTAGCGATCCGTTTGTGTTATAATCTGAGGTAATAAGTGTACCCGGATGTTGAGGGTTGTAGCTGTTTTTGACTAACACAGTGGTATCTTGTTTTTGGATGGGGTTAATGGTTTTGGGATGAATGACGTTGGCGCCGTGAGCGGAAAGTTCGGAGATGTCGCCGAAGCTAAGCCGCTCAATCGATTTGGTATTATCGACCCAGCGGGGATCAGCCGATAACACGCCGTTCACATCGGTCCAAATTTCAAGGTGGTCGGCTTCAAGGGCATCGGCAACAAGACCGGCAGTATAATCAGAGCCTGAACGGCCCAGCGTAGTTATGTTATGTTGATCGTTCGAACCAATAAAGCCGGTTATAACGGGGATAGTTTTGTCCTGCAGAATGAACTTTCGAATGAGCTTTTTACTAGCATTCCGTTTTACGTTGGCCTGACCAAAGGTGGAATCTGTTTTAATAAAATGATGTGCTTCGTATGACTGTGCCGGATAACCTTTTTCTGTAAGCACGGCCGACAATAAAATCGCTGAGGCCCGTTCTCCAACGGATAAAACCTGGTCTTTCCACGCTCTAAAGTTCGTTTTTCTAAACTGGTGATTTTTGAGCGTAGATCTGAGCTCGATGAAAAGATCCTGCAAGTCTCCCCGTTTGGGATGACTGATCGATACCAGGTTATCAAACAGCTGCCGGTGACGATTTTCGAGCTGGTTTACAGCCCGGTACTTGTGACTGGTGTCATCATGGTAATTATTTGCTATTTCAATAAGCGTATCTGTTGACCCACCAATAGCTGAAACAACCACAACGGGATCTGCATCATGCGACCGATCAATAATAATATCGGCTGATTGCTGAATGAGTGAAGCATTTTTTAATGACGAGCCGCCAAATTTTAGTATATGTGTTTCTAACTGTGACATTGTGATTAAACTTATTGTTCGGATCGTTCTGATTGTAGTGATTTTATGATCGGATTCAGTTGATCAAATTCGATTAAAAAAGCATCATGACCGTGCGGAGATGAAATTTCCTCGTAACGGGCGTTGGACAAAATTTTGGCCAGATCACGACATTCTTCCGGTGGGTACAGCATATCGCTATCGATACCGACGACTGTTATGGGGATGGTGAGTCCAGCTAGCGTTTTCTTTATTCTCGGTCGACTTCGCCGGATGTCGTGGGAATCCATCGCCTGAGTGAGCCGCACATACGAAACGGCATCAAAGCGATCCACGAGTTTTTTGCCCTGGTAATTGAGATACGATTCTACTTCATATTGCGATTGTCCGTCTTGGCGCCGGCGACCAAATTTCTCATCGAAATCGGAGGGGTGACGGTAGCTGTTCATGGCAATCATCCGCGCCAGCGATAATCCTTTTTTCGGGGGATTATCTTTGGAGTAGAACCCTTCGTTCCAGTTGGGATCGTTGTAAATTGCCTGCCGCTGGGTATGACTAATTCCAATGGCCCAGGGGTGATGTTTTTCGCCCATTCCGATAAGTACGGCTGACTGTGGACGTTCATCCATTATGCACCATTCCAGCGCCTGCATTCCGCCCATCGATCCGCCGATGACGAGTTCTATAGCGTTGATTCCAAGTTCGTTAAAAAGCTGTTGTTGCAGCCGGATGATATCTCTAATCGTGACTTTGGGAAAATCAGCCCGGTAGGGTTCGTCTGTTTTAGGATTGATGGAAGTAGGACCACTTGTGCCATAGCAACTGCCCAATACATTGGGACAGACAATGAAATATTGGCTGGGATCAAGGGCTTTTCCTTCGCCAAACACTCCTTCAAACCATTCATCGATGGCTGTATTACCGGTTAGTGCATGACAAACCAAAATGACGTTATCTTTTGCATTATTTAAGGTTCCCCATGTTTGATAAGCGATGGTAGGATCGGGAATCGTAGCTCCGCCTTCCGTGACAAACGGCTGATCAAAAGTATGTGATTGTTTGTTACTCATTATACTCAATGTCACCCTGAACTCGTTTCAGGATTTATTTTCGATTCTTATTAATTACCCATCGGATGGCTGAATTTGCCATCCGATGGATGTATTAATTACGCCGGGTGCTTAATTTTACTGAATGCAATTTCGAAGTCCTCTTTGATATCATCGATATGTTCGATGCCCACCGAAACGCGAATCAGATCGGGATCTACGCCACTGGCAGCCTGCTCTTTTTCACTGAGTTGTTGGTGTGTGGTGGATGCAGGATGGATGACGAGTGTTTTGGCATCGCCCACATTAGCCAGGTGACTGGCAACCTCTACGTTTTCAATAAAGGTTCGTGCTGATTCAAACCCACCTTTTACGCCAAAGGTTAGTACGGCCCCGAATTTTCCTTCATTTAGATATTTTTTGGCTCGTTCATGGTAAGGATGATCTTTAAGTCCGGTATAGTTAACCCAATCAACGACGTCTTGCTTTTTGAGCCACTCGGCCAATGCAAGTGCATTTTCGCAATGTCGTTCCGTGCGAAGGGATAAGGTCTCGAGTCCTTGAAGTAGCAAAAAGCTGTTAAATGGTGATTGGGCTGATCCAAAATCACGCAGAGCTTCAACGCGTGCTCGAGTGGCAAAAGCGATGTTACCAAAGGGACCGTCGGGACCAAAGGTCTCCCAGAAATTGAGTCCATGATAAGCCGGCGATGGTTCCGTAAAGACCGGGAAGTTCCCATTGCCCCAGTTAAAGTTTCCGGCATCTACAATAACGCCGCCGATGCTGGTTCCATGGCCGCCAATCCACTTGGTGGCTGACTCTACAACAATATTGGCACCGTGTTTAATGGGCTGCACAATAGATCCGCCTGCACCAAAAGTATTATCTACAATAAGCGGTATGCCGTGTTTTTCAGCCAGGGCAGAGAGGCCTTCAAAGTCAGGCACGTTGCCGCGGGGATTTCCGATGGATTCTACATAAATGGCTTTGGTATTTTCATCAATTTCTGCAGCGTAGCTTTCTACGTTGTCATCTTCTACAAAGTTCACATCAATACCCAGCCGTGGGAGGGTTACTTTAAATTGGTTATAGGTTCCGCCGTAGAGAAAGCTGGTGGAGACGATGTTATCACCGGCCTGAGCAATAGTGGCGATAGTCATAAACTGGGCTGATTGTCCCGATGCGGTAGCAACAGCAGCGGCACCCCCTTCGAGGGCAGCGATACGCTTTTCAAACACATCACTGGTGGGATTCATGATCCGAGTATAGATGTTTCCGAATTCCTTTAGTCCAAATAGGTCGGCCGCGTGATCGGTATCTTCAAACTCATATGAAGTAGTTTGATATATGGGGACGGCGCGCGATCCGGTGGTGGGATCGGGTTCTTGTCCGGCATGTAGTTGCAGAGTTTCGTATCGTAAGTTGCGTTCTTCCTTTCCGTTATTACTCATGGTTGTTGTGATTTATGATTGTTGGATTAAAACATTTATTAAAACAAAAAGCCTCTTCCAAGATCGCTCCGGCAAAGGGATAAGATCTTAGAAGAGGCCTTGTTTCACTCACCATGAGTGAATGCCTTTTCTCTCATCTTTCCCCGTAACCGGAGCAGGAAGTGGCACCTTTTCCTGCATATTAATGCAGGACGGTTGCCAAAGCGTCTTCGGGCCTGATCCCTCAGCTTTTCTGGATAAGAGTGCTCACTAATCAAAAGAACAAATAAACAGAAACTAAAAAAGCCCTTCGGGATCGACCGAAGGGCTTTGAATCTGTTTCACAAGGTAAAACGAATCAATCCTCCGGTTGCAGATGCGACATACGCATACACATGCAACAGAGGCAGCAAATATCTGTAATATGTTTTTGGATTCGTTTCATAGCGTGTTTTTGAATTTCAAATCAAACATAAACGATTCTCTGTTATCACACAAGTATTGATTTATCGGGATGAAACCGAATCGGTTTTTACGTAAAAATCCTTGTGAACTTTAAAATCAGCGAAATTTGATAGTTGTAGATTACTTCGCTTCCATCGATCAGATGAAGGATAGATAAACGTATAACGCTCATCGGATAAGGTGACTTTCAGCGGCATATCAAAATGATCGATGTCGGCTTTCCATCGGTAATAAAGGACATCATTTTTGATATAGTATTCGAAGGTTGGGATATTGGCATAGTGGACATATTGATCAAAAACGGCGTCCAGATCTTTGCCGGACTGTGCGATTATATAACGTTCGATCTGGTCAGCGGTCACAATCTGATGACGGAAATCTTTTTGAATACCGCGCAGGATATTTTTCCAGGTTGAGTCATTATCAACAATCTGACGAATCGTATGCAGCATATTGTGTCCTTTGTAATACATATCGCCGGATCCCTCATTATTTAGACCGTATTTTCCAGTCATGGGGGATTCGTTTTGGATACGGTCGCGGAGTCCCCTGGAATATTCAGCCCCAGCTCCTTTTCCAAACTGGCATTCGGTATAGATAGATTCAGCGTAGCTGGTAAATCCTTCGTGTACCCACATGTCGGCCACATCATTGGTGGTGATGTTATTACCCCACCACTCGTGAGCGGCTTCGTGAATAATGATGAAATCCCATTTTAATCCCCAGCCGGAACCTGAAAGATCGGTGCCCTTATAGCCGTTTTGATATCCGTTCCCATAGGCCACCGCACTTTGATGCTCCATTCCCAAATGCGGTGTTTCCACGAGTTTAAAACTGTCTTCATAAAAGGGATAAGGACCAAACCAATCCTCAAAACACTGCACCATGGGCTTGACCTGCTCAAACTGTTTTTTGGCCTTGTCAAGATTGTGTTCCAGCACCCAGTAGTCGAGAGCCAGCGTGCCGTCTTTGCCATCATATGTATCAGAAAAGTTGACATAATTGCTGGCATTCACGGCGATGTTGTAGTTGTTTATAGGATTCGACACGAACCAGTGCCAGGTGGTCATACCATTATCGTGTTCGGTGGTGCCGCGCAGCCGCCCGTTGGATACATTCTTGATTTCATTGGGCACCGTAATATTAATGCTCATGCTGTCGGGTTCTGCGGATTGATGATCCTTATTGGGCCACCAGACGCTGGCGCCTAAACCCTGATTAGCGGTAGCAATAAACGGATTGCTGAGTGAATCTTGCTCCCATACGAATCCGCCATCCCAAGGCGCATTTTCGGCTACTTTGGGCTTGCCCTGGTAATAAACCGAAATGGTATAAAGGGAATCCTTTTTAAGATTATTCGGCATATCCACCATATAGGCGTAACTATTTTCGGCCCGCTGGTAATCAAGTGATTCCCCGTTTTGGGTGATCTGATCAATAGTCAGCGGATCTTGCAGGTCAATCTGCATGCGCTTTGGCTCTTTGGTAACGCGGTAGGTGATATTGTTATACCCGGTTATAGAGGAGTCCTCCGGTTGTACGGTGACATTGAGATCGTAATAGACCACCTCCCACCAGTCGCGCTCAGCAGTGATGGAGCCGCGCAGGGAGTCTTCGGTGGTGGCAAGGACTCCGGAATCCTGTCCGGTAGTTGTTATGGGTATGGTGAGTATTATCACAAGAAAGAATCCTAGGAAAGTGTGGGAATTTCGTTTTAGTAAATAAAAATCGTTAAGTAGCTTAGTGGAAATATTCATCAGAAAATTACTTGTTTGGGAAATAATATAGAGAGCCTTTTGCGCCGAATATGGTCTATCATGTTTATAATCATGGCAATGCCGAAGATCTCATCTTCAGGGAAGATACAAATTACGGATTCCCTTCTTACTAATACCCATAATGCCGAACCCGACTGGGATCTTCGCGCCATTTTTCGCGGACTTTTACATGTAAATCTAGATAGATTTTTTTATCCACAAAAGCCTCGATGACTTCACGTGCACTTTTGCCCAGTTTTTTGATGGCTTTTCCACCTTTACCGATTAAAATACCCTTTTGTGAATTGCGATTTACGATAATATCGGCACTGATATAATCAAGGTCGTCGCGTTCATCATACTGGACAATATCGATGGTAGAAGAGTAGGGGATTTCCTGGTGATAAAGCAAAAACAGCTGCTCACGAATCATCTCGGCGACAAAAAAGCGCACCGGCTGCTCACTGAGCATATCCTTCGGATAAAAGGGCGGTCCCGGTTTGATGTGTTCCTTGATGTTATCCATCAAATTCTGGAGTCCATCGCCATTGAGTGCCGATACCAAAAATGTATCGTCAAAATCGAACTGCTCCTCAAGTTTTTGAGCCACCCCTTCAGCTTCCTGGTCGGTAACTTTGTCTATTTTGTTGAGGACCAGAAATATATCTTTTCCTTTCATCGAGGAAAACATCTTGTAAATGCGTCCTGGGATGTTATGATCCTTTACATCCACAATAAGTAGCAGGATATCAGCGTCGGTACGCGCGCGATCTACCGTTTTCATCATGGCCTTCTGAAGCTCATACTTGGGATCAATAACGCCGGGCGTATCCAGAAAAATAATCTGCATTTCTTCCTCCGAATGGATCCCGATAATCTGGTGTCGTGTGGTCTGCGGCTTATGGGTGGTGATCGAAATTTTATTGCCCAGCAGGCGATTCATCAGCGTAGATTTACCGGCATTGGGTTTGCCCAAAATGGCTACATATCCCGATCGATGGCCTTCAAAGTTTTCCATAGTGTGTGATCAATAGTGGGATTGGCTCCCGTAATTAAAGCTGTTAATTATCTGTGTTTTCCATAATTGACAAGAATTTTTTTACTGTTTCTTCAAGGCCGTAAAATAGGGCCGAGGAAACAAGTGCATGTCCAATGCTGATATCATTTAAATGGGGAACGGTATCGACCAACGGTTGTAGGTTATCCAAATTTAACCCATGTCCAGCATTTACTTTCATTCCCAATTTATGAGCCAGCTCAGCTCCTTTTCTAAGTCGTTGCAGTTCGGCTTTTTTATCGGATTCTGTAGTCGCATTGGCATAGGTTCCAGTATGTAGTTCAATCGCATCGCTCCCCAGTTCAGCAGCTAGTTCAATATCTTTTTCATTGGGATCCACAAATAAACTTATGGCAATATCGGTATTCTTATATACCGGAAACACGCGATCGCAAAAGTCTTCGAAAACCGTTTCCATATTGAGTCCACCCTCGGTAGTTAGCTCTTCCCGGCTTTCGGGAACAAGTGTCACCAGTTCGGGATCAATATCTCTGCTGATGTCAAGCATTTCGTCGGTGGCGGCCATCTCGAAATCAAGATCACCTTGTACGGATTCTTTTAATCGATATACGTCTTCAGTTTTAATGTGGCGACGATCTTTGCGCAGGTGAAATACGATTCCCGAAGCTCCGGCCTGCTCACATACTTTGGCAGCTTCAACGGGATCGGGATAGCCTTCGCCGCGAGCATTGCGCAGGGTGGCAATATGATCAACATTTACCAGAAGTTGCATGGTGTAATAAACGCTTAATTTGGGGTTGTCTTTAAACCCTTAAATATAGATCATTTAAGGAAGAGTTTAAGCCAAAATATGATAAGACTCTCAATGAACATACGAACGGTTTTAACAGTGGTACTTTTAGGATTGGTAGCCTCATCCTGCGGAGTGGTGCCGCGTTCGGCATCCCCGGCCTCGGGTACCATTGTTGCTGAAGAACCTTCTGCATCGCCTGATTCAGATACAACAACTACCGGACCTTCATCATCCCCAGAAGGTGATGCTGCCAAACCCGCGATGAAGGTTTCATCCCTCAATGAGGTTAAAGCTTCGTTAATGCAGGCGTATCGTGATTGGAAAGGAACTCCATATTTATTGGGAGGAGGATCAAAAGAAGGAGTCGATTGCTCGCGATTTATGAATATTGTGTTTGATGAATATTTTGGGATTGATGTGCCAACGAACACAAAAGAGCAATTAAATGTGGGTAGTAAAATTCGAAGGGCGGCTATTCGAACCGGTGATCTGGTATTCTTTAAAACAGGACGGAAAACACTGCACGTGGGTATTGCTGTCAATAGTGGGGAGTTTTTGCATGCCTCGACCTCAAATGGTGTGATGATTAGTAAAATCGGTAAAAGCTACTGGCGCAATCGATTTTTGGTTGCCCGACGTGTTTTCTGATGAAGTCGGGGGTAGTTTATCATCCCGATAAACTGTTAGAGCAGGTGAAAGGAAAGATTGGTCCCAAAAGTGATACGGAGACTGAAAGTTGGTTCAAATATCCCGAATTAATTGAGGAAGCAAATAGAATTAAAAGTGAGTAGGTAGAACTTAGCACAAAAATAGAAAACCGAGCTACTAATTCGCTTAGCAAGCTCGGTTTTTTAAATAGTCAACAGTATTTATGCAACGACTGCTGATCCCATTTCTTTGGGATTTTCGCCATACTGATTAGTTCCAGGTTGGCTGTTTTGAACTAAGAATACGATTAAGGCAATAAATCCAATAATTGGAACGAAACTAATAAGTAGCCACCATCCACTACGTCCGGTATCGTGAAGTCGGCGAACGCCCACGGCTAGACTAGGTATAAAAACGGCCAAACTATATAAGCCCACAAGACCCATTATGAATGATCCCAAGGCTGAATCTAGACCAAGCATTATCATAACAGCCTGGAGTGCCATTACGATTAAAAAATTAATCAGTACAAACATCCAATACTCTTTACGTCGAGCGCGGCCCTCAAATTCTGAATAATTCTTAATTACTTTGATATACCATTCCATAAGCTCTCCTTGTTTTATTTTGTATTTTGATGTACCCCTAATAAAATTAACATGACTAAGAATAGAAGAATCCTCAAAAGTTGCAAGTTTAGCTTCTATATTGGGGGCTTTTAATTAAAAACAAGGAATAGCGTTACATAAATGGTACTTATTCTGCTGGTGATTGTCTTAGGTTCAGGGCTCTTGATGTGGCTTTGGAAAGGCCCGGTGCAAAACATCTTGCCGCCATGCAAAGAAATGGGAGCAGTACAGCTGAAGCCTATGGAATTATTATATTTATCTCATCAGTTTTGGGAGTGAGCATTTATCTGATAGCAACTATTATATAGCTTGGCTAAAAGGGAACGTCATGATCCATATCCGACATGTCAATAACATTTTCTTCAGGATCATCTGATTCTTCATCTCCCCGTTCCACTTTCCAGGCTTTCACATCGGTATACCAGTTGCCCTTATATTCCCGGCTTTGCAGATCTACATATACTGTTACTTCTTCGCCCTCTTGAACGTTAAACTGATCAATTTTGTCGCCCCACTGGGTGATACAAATTTTCTTGGGATACTTGCCCGGCGTTTCTAAAATAAAATCCTGCTTACGCCATTCCCCATTTTTGCCCGTACCTGATTGTTCGTCTAGGATTTGGGCAACTTTACCTTTAACCTTTAACTCATCCATAATATATCTTCAGATTTTCGGCCTTATATTTTGCGTCAATGAGGATAGGGATGACTACCATTTATATCAATTAAAATATAGGTTATTTGTCGGATGATGTTTTGCCCAAACTCATGGGTGGATAGTCGGCCATAACGTACGAAATATTTTCATTTTTCTTGATGTCAGTCACTTCCATAGTCATCTGTTCGCCGGTATTGGAATTCTCACTTTTCATTTCCATAATCATACCATAGGGATATTCGTCGGGAATTTTTCCCCTCATCTGTTTGGCATTTGCCTGTGTTTTAAACAGCTGTGACATCCCAAAATCCTCTTCACGAGTCACCCAAATTTCAACAGTTTCTTCATCCGTTTCGGATCGATATCCTTCACAAGCATAGCCTAAAATACTTTTACTGCCAATCTTTTCATATCCATGCCATTCTTCAAGTTCATCCCAATCAGCATCATCCTGGGTAAGAGTGTCATTTTCTATGGCTTGTTGATCCCACTTATAGCCAAAGTGAAACTTATTGTCCTCATTCTCCATCAACATCAACATGGCTTCATTGGTTAAATCGTAAACGATGAAGAAATCGCCCTCTTGTTCTTGCATCTCCTGCGATTTGAACTTGGTACCAGTATACGTTCCCTCCTCACTAAAATGCATATCTACGTACATGGGGGGCTCTTCTTTACCGTTTTTATCACGGCTCCGAATTTCCATCGTCGTTACCGTTTGAAAGTCATATTGATCCTCGGTGTCAATATTGCTGTTCATCGTAAATGGAATACGCATTCCTCCCGAACTATCTGCTTCCCATTCGCCAAAAATAGAATTCCATGATTGTTCTACCGCTTGTTCAGCCGCACGCTGGACCTGCTCCGCCAATTTTTCTTCAGCTTTCTGTTCCGCGGCTTGCTTCGCTTTCTTTTTAAGACGATTGAGCAATTGCGCCTCGGCATCCACGCTCAGGCTCGTCATTAATAGTGTCGTAATAATCCCTATTAGAAATCTCATGATGTGTGCTCCGTGATTTTACTGTTTTTAGATAATAGAATTAAAATTTACTTCAAAATACTGTAAAAACATATATTTATAGCGAAAAAAATATGTTTCGATATCCTAAAGTAATTAATGATAATTACATGTTAGATAGGTGTTTTTTGTACCTTACCTATAAGAGAAAACACTATAACTGGCTTTAAATAAGTACGGTTTTTATGGA